>NZ_JBZAYZ010000005.1:0-160123 GCF_058242705.1 Clostridium pabulibutyricum | reverse complement strand
TCCATGGAAACAGGCTTCATTTGAACGTTACTGTAATAAGCAAGTTCATAGACAAAAAGAAAAAATAGCATAAAAAACTTACGAAATTATTTTTTAAAAATTAATTGTTTCTAAGGTTTGTTTGCCATACCTTAAATTAATAGCATCAAAACAATAAAGCACCAGCAAAAAACTGGTGCTAATAATTAAAACTTTTTGGGACATTTTCAAAAATGCTTGACACAAAAGCTTGAATCAACTACTTTGCTGATTTATTTTTTCCATAACGATTCCCCTCTGTAAATGTTAATATGAAAGTGCATAAAAGTTCCAACATGGAAATGTAGGAACTTATGCACTTTTTATGTGCAGCTTTTTCAAGGTATAATTGTGTAGAATTTCTAATAAAGTAGGTGCAATTATAATGAGAAAAGATGTACATAATAAACTAAAAAAATACACAAGAGAGGAGAAATTTTTATTGAATAAGAGTGAATTAGCACGAAGATTTAATTGTGATTCAAGAACAATAGATAGATATTTAAAAATCAGTTCTGGCGAACTTGAACCTAAGAAATCATCAAGGGTATATAGATCACTTATAGATGACTATAAATCTATTATTATTGAAAAAGTAGATAATTACGGTGCAACTGCTATGGCAATATACAAATTTATTGAGAAGAAAGGATATAAAGGAAAATATAGTACAGTAGCTGGATTTATAAACAAACATAAATGTTTTGAAATTAAAAAGGCAACTATTAGATTTGAAACAACCCCAGGATTGCAAGCTCAAGTTGATTGGAAGGAAAACTTAAGTATGATAAGCAAACAGGGTGAAGTATTTAAAGTGAATATTTTCCTAATGGTACTTGGATATTCGAGAATAAAATATCTAGAGTTAACTACAGATAGAGAACAAAAAACACTATTTAAATGTATGATTTCTGCATTTAGATATTTTGGAGGAATACCTCAAGAAATATTGTTTGATAATATGAAAACAGTAGTAGATAGAACTAAATCAACGTTCTCTAATATCGAATTTAATAAAACATTCAGGTATTTTGCTGATGATGCTGGTTTTAAACCCATAGCCTGCCAGCCGTATAGGCCTCAAACAAAAGGAAAAGTAGAGTCTCTAGCACGTCTTACTAACAGGTTAACTGTTTATAATGGTGAATTTGAGAATTATGATGAATTAAGTGAGATAGTACAGAGCTTTATGCAGGAAGTAAATAATAAATTATCCCAAGCAATAAATGAATCTCCTTTAAATCGCTTAAATAGAGAACTAGAGTATCTTAATCCATTGACACCATTAGATTCTTTGTTATCATATGTCTCCCGCAAAAAAGACTATAAAGTGTCAAAGGAATCCATGGTTAATTACAAAAGCAAAAAATACTCAGTTCCTACTAACTATATTGGTTCAAGAGTTAACATTACCGAAACATGTGATGCTAATATCAGTATTTATTATAATAAAGATTTTATTGTATGTCACTCATTAAGTGAAAATAAATATAATTATAAAACAGCACATATGCATGAAATACTCAAATCTGATGCCTGTAAGCATCTTACCGATGCCAAAATAGATGAATTTATAAAAGAAAATATGTCTATGATGGATATATTATTAGGAGAGTGAAAATTTAAATGTATGGAAAATTATTGAATAATCTAGAAAAACTAAAATTAGAAAAAATGTATTCGTATGTTCCGAACTATTTAGATACCGTTGTAAAGGAAGGAACTTCAGTGTTAGATGCCCTTGTGCATCTAACTGATAAAGAAATAGAATATAAAAATGAAATGGCTTCGAAGATACAAATCACTGTAGCTGGTTTTCCTTTTATAAAAAAAGCTGATGAATACGATTATGACTTTCAACCCTCTGTTAGTAAGATTCAAATTAAAGATCTATGTTCATTAAGATTCATTGAAAATAGAGAAAATATATTATTTTATGGAATTCCTGGTGTTGGAAAAACTCACCTAGCTACTGCTATAGGCGTCGAAGCAGCAAGTAAAAGATGCCTTACATATTTTATTACCTGTCACGATTTAATACAAAATTTAAGAAAAGCATATGATGAAAATCGTTTAGAGACAAGATTGAAACATTATAATAAGTATAGATTATTGATTATTGATGAAATTGGATATCTTCCAATCGACCATTTGGGTGCTAATCTGTTTTTTCAACTTATAACAAAGAGGTACGAACATAATTCTACTATAATAACAACAAATCAGCCATTCAGTAAATGGGGAGATGTTTTTTCAGATGTAACTTTAGCTAATGCAATATTAGATAGGTTATTGCATCATTCAAATATTGTAAAAATTATTGGACCTTCGTATAGGACAAAAGATGTTTATGAATTAATTCAGCAAGAAAGAACCCATGATTAATTAAAATTTACTATAGAATATTTATGCATTTTCATGTTGGAACTTTTCAACATTTTGAACTTGACATTTACACACCGGCCCAATGTTGTACATGGAGTTTCTTTTCGAAGTCGTTTTGCATCCAGTGGTGCGGCAATCTGGCGAGTACGCAAAATAGCGTGATCTACAGATTTTACAATCTTATTCGTTCCTACAACAGCAATCACCTGTTTTGGTCCATAAATAATCGGCGCAACACGACTGCCGTTTCCATCAATATTAAATAGTTTGCCGTATTGATTCCCGTTAAAAACGTGTCCGTACGGAAGTTTCGGAGGTAAATTTCCCGTTTTTCCTCGTGACTCAAGCTTTCCCGATGCTTATCCCAAAAATTGTAATGATTATTCCTGACATATTCATACACACCGCTCTGCCCTTCGGGCATCAAATTCCGAATCAGCTTATGCAATTGAAAGATGGATTCCACATAGTATCCGGCCATGTGATTTTTGCCTAAATTGTCTATTGTCTCTTTGATGGTACCCTGCATATTTCTCTCCCAAGCGCTTATCGACACACTAATATACGACCTGTTCCCACGCACACGCCAAAACTCACAAACATCAATTCTGTTCACACACCAGCCCCAAAAGCACCGAAACATCTATCCTGTTCTCTCGCCGAGCACTGACATCAATATCGTTCACTCACGACCGAAATCAATCCTTTGGACTTGTTCCCTCAAAGCAATATTCCGCCGTTTTCGGCGCACCGGAATTTTGCCCACAAACCCCGGAAGCACCAGTATTACTGTGTTTTCCGTACATTCAATTTTCTACCCTTGACATCAATACTACCGTCTCCACATGTGTCAACGCTATTATGAGAAGACAATTTATTTACCTCGTTATTATCATGGGAGCACAATTTGTCAGTCTTATTTTCATCCTTAATATTTCTTCTCTTTGGTTTGAATTTATTTCCGTTCATATTATTTTTCATACCTGTTTTATATACAAATGTAAGTTGTGCTGGATCTTTATTGCCATCTTCATCATATCCGCCAACTATCACTTTTTCTACAACGCTTTCAAAAACATATCGGTCAAATTTATTTAGGGCTTCATTTTTTTCTAATGTCTTCTTAAATTCTTTCAAACGACGTTTAATGTTCTTCTCATCACCTGCCGTTTCCTGTAACTTCTGACGCTCGTTTAAAAGCTGTTCCTGTTTTTCCATCAATACAGAGTATTTTGTTTCATACATATCCTTATCTATAACTTCTTCCAGAAGCATATCCACCAGTTTATTCTTCTTGTTTTCTATCGTACCTATCTCTTTTTCTACCTTAGCAAGCTTCTTATTTACAGTACTACTGCTTAATGTATCATCCATCCTTTGAAGGAATTCATTTAATACATCTTTGTTATCGCTACATAGCAGACGATAACTTTCAACAAAAGCATCCTCAATTGCCTTTTCTGATATACCTTTGCTATCCGGACAAAACTTTTTGCCCTTTTTGGTAGATGTTACGCACTGCCATATAATCTTGCTGTACTTGGAACTGCTATGCCAAACACGCCTTGACAAATTGCTGCCACAAAATCCGCATTTCAGCATACAGCTAAAAGCATATTTTCTGCTGTACTTTTCTCTCTTTCCAACACCTACTGTTGTTCTGTTTTTACTTCTTCTATTGAGGATTTCATGTGCTTTTTCAAAGATTTCTTCACTTACAATTGGTTCATGGTGATTACGTATATAAAACTTATCTTCTTCTCCCATATTTTCAAGTCGTCTTTTTGAAATAGGGTCAACAGTAAAAGTTTTACCCAGTAACAAATCACCTTTGTATTTCTCATTTTTAATAATTCCAATAACGGTAGATGGTGCCCATGTTGAGCTCCCATATTTTGTCTTGCACCCAAGATTCTCTAGCTCATGTCCTATCACAGAAGCACCAGCACCATCAATATAACGCTTGAAAATGTACTTGACAATCTCCGCCTCTTCTTTATTTATAGTAATAGTCTTGTCTTCTGGATGATAGTCATATCCAAGACAGCCTTGAAATCCTACCAATTCTCCACGTTTCATTTTCATTTTTAATCCCTTTTTGACATTTGAAGAAATGTTTTCAACTTCCTGTTGAGCTACAGAACTAAGTACAACAAGCAGCAATTCTCCATCCATCGTAAGGGTGTTTATTTTTTCATCTTCAAAATAGATGGAGATATCTTTTTCTTTTAGCATACGGACATATTTTAGTGTATCCAAGGTATTTCTGGCAAACCTTGAAATGGATTTTGTAATAATCATATCAATATTGCCATTCATACAATCGTTAATCATACGCTGGAAATCTTCACGTTTTGCAACTTGTGTACCTGTAATTGCTTCATCTGCATAGATATCTACCAAAATCCACTCTTTATTCTTATTAATCAAATCAGTATAATAACTGACTTGTGATTTATAACTATTCAATTGATCTTCGCTATCTGTGCTGACACGGCAGTAAGCAGCAACTCGTAGACGTTCTATCGTTTTCCCACGTATTCGTTTTGTCAATGCATTTCTTGCTTTTATAACTTCAACTTCCTGCATATAACATTCTCCTTTGTATCTACTCTATAGTATTATTATACTACATAAGATAATACATTTTCAAGCTGTTATATTAGAAAATATTTTATAGTCTTTCATAAGTCGGCTCTTAACTAGATTATATTCCTTCTTTGAAATTAGCTTACAGGAAAGTAATTGTTTTAGCATAGCAATTTGCATACTGTATCGAATTAATTTTTTATCCATTAAAAACCTCCTTGCTTTTGAATATATAAAAAATCAACAAATCGGACGGCTTCGGCAAAGCTCCACAGGACTTTCACCTTATCCCATGCTTATGGGTATACCGCCCAATGCCGTGCAGACGTTCAAGGCGGGAGTATCATTATCTCAATATGCAGGTCATGACAGCAACCTTGCCACAGGTCACTTGCGAATCACTGGAATAATCGCTCACTTTTTATTTCCCCCTTTAGTGGTCATGGCGTTCCAGTTCGCCGGCTCTCTACATATTGAATGTATCCGATTATTTTATGCTATGCTACAGATGGCATTTTCTTTGTCAAAGAACAAATAGGTTTTATCAACCCGTAAAAGCATACTTAAATAGACAATATGCTTTTACAGAGTGACAATTTCAAAGTTAGGGCGTATTGGTGATCCATACGCCCTTATATGTTTAGATTTTAAAACTTAAAATCATTTTCAGTAGGGCAGTGGTAATCTGTTCTTGAATGTACTTGTCCACAAAATAATATCCATTACCGTATTCATCAGTAAGCATCTTTGTGGAAAGTTTTGCAATATATCCTTGGTAGTGCTTCAATATATATTCAATTGCCACAGCATCACTCTCACTTGCTGCTTTTATTATAGGAAAGGGAATCAACTCCTTTGTTTTCTTCATAACTCCTCCTCCAATAGTGTTTTTATAATTTTTAATGCATTAGTACGGTTACGGTATACTGTACTACGGTTTACACCCAATTCATCTGCAATTTCTGCATCTGACATCTCTAGATAGTAAGACATCAGAATGATATCACGTTTGCGTTTTGGCAAAGTATCTAGAGCCTCTGCAATCTGACAGTCAGCTACTTCCACATTAAGTGATAAAATCTCATAAATCTGACTATCTAAATGATATGAATCAGAGGTTTGCAGCTTGTTCAATTCCAATTCCGATATTTCTGAAAATAAATATTCATGTTTACTGCGTCTACCAATAGATCGGCAGCAATTACTTTTAGTACGTATCATTACTTTTCTTGCCATACAGTCAAATTGGAATTGAATAGTTGTCTGAAAATCTTCATGGATCTGATAGTTGAGTTTTTCGAATGATACTTTGCTGAAAAAAGATGGCTTCATAGAATATCACCTCCTTTCTTAGCCAGTGAGAAAGGAGAAAATTTTGTTTCTCTTTTCCTCTTTCACACTGACTCTCACCAGGGAGGTAATATTTGTTGCAGAAAATGTTTTCTAGCTCAGAAAAATTTTTTAAGAATTGAAAAAAGCTCGGATGGATATTGTTATCCAAACGAGCTTTTAATATGACATTTTTTTCTTTATATGATATAATTGTACATGAGATAGACCATAACTATCCCAAAATGAAAATGAACTTTTTTAGAAAACCACTCTATTTACAATGATGGGGTTTGTATTTTAATTCTATTCGATAACCTCCTCCTTATTTTGTTGATGTCTGATAGTTAAATATTGTTTAATATCGTAAAGATGTGCTTATCTATAACAAAATAGCCTAAGCTTTAGCGAATGAAAAAAACACTACAGACAAATTAATTTAGATTTACCACATGTTTAACACCTATTGCCACTAATAGATCCTTTATGGTATGTGCAATTAAATGAATTCTTCAATAGTTTTTTTATTGATACACATAATGTGGAAAGCATAAAAATATAAACACAGGGAATCTAAATAATACTAAATCTATTCAAAAAAATCATATTTCTCATAAGTTATTTGCAAAGACTGGAGTCCGTGGTTATTTCTTCAATTAGTTTTTTAGAGAACATAAAATATAATTACAATCAGAATATTCTTCTTAAAGAAGCTATTATTTTATCGATGTCATATCAAATTTTTTATCCTATTATTATATCCATAACCTGAATACTATAATGAATATGATTCATTAAGTATTCTAAGAATTCTAGCCATAAGCAGAAGCATATATTACAAAAAGTTTACTTGTGGATTTAATTATTTCTAATAGTTAATAAACTTTTATACTAACATCATTTATTACATTAAGATATTATACAACTAGTGGGAATGTTTCTACAATAATATTTTTATTGGAAGATTATAGCGTTTTCTTAAAAATGGGTAATCAATTTATTTACTTTTCTCAAAAGATTATACCTGCGACAAAGATTGGTATCAAGAATTCCGACACAGCATCTATTATAGTAGATTCTTAACATAATCTTTAATCAGTAGGTTAACTATAAATCCACTAAAAATTTGTTTTACAAAGGGAAGCATTCAAAAAATATATATCTAAGTAGAACTAATTTTTTTTATTTATAATAAAGCCAATGCCAAATCTAAACACAATACCTACTGCAAGCGATATTATTATAGCAATAACAAACCTAATATCAGTAGTTTTTTGAATTAAAACATTTACCACGCATATCAAAATAACGGCTATTATATTTAAAGCTTCATCTTTCATAAATATATTAGTGAGAAAAATAATTAAGTTCTCACTATAGTTCACCTCCTAATATGTTTAAATTATGTTTTCTTTTATATAATTTAAAAGAATTTCTTGAAAAAGTAGACACTTAAGAATTATAAATTTTTTACTATTACATAATCACTATTATATATTATTTTTCGTAAAATTAACTATGTTTATTGCTATACATTTCTACATATCAGAATATATCACGTTCTGCGTTTTCCTTTATTTTACGCTTCTTTTAGTGTAAAACATACCAATACTTTATAGTACTGAAAAATATTTCTATATATTCATCATTAAAGTAGTTATCTTTATGTATCTAATTATTTTTGCCTTCTATGGAATGACTTTACGAATAATATCTTACTATACGACGCAATAAATAGTTTGTACATCTTTGTAACTAGTATATATTACATTAATTTTTATAAACTTAAAAATTACTCTGAGTATTTTGAGCAAAAAGTATATTATTTTTTAGTATATTAGCTAGTTTCTAAAATTCTTCTATTGTTTTCTGCAAAGATCATTTTTCCATTTTATCCAGTTTTTTAAAATTTGATGTTCATTTCTAAATCTTTTAATACACTTAAGATTACTCTTCTTCCTTCTGATATAAGTCTTATTGCATCTGCTTTGAATTCTTCATTATAATTATTGACATTACCTAATATTTCTTATCTCTTGTATATAGTTATTATATCTAATTTATATGTGTTTATCAATTTGAGTATAGGGAAATTTTCTTGTCTTTAGCGATTTATTTTATAAATTTGATAGTCACTTTACTAATTTTTAAGACAATTATGATTGTATTTACTTCATAATTTTTTTATTTAGTTAATTGCCTAAGTATTTATAGTTAAGAGTTATCATATTTAACATATCATTTCATTAATTGTAGAATGTAGTTATTCATATCTTCGATTGTTTTAAAATTGTTGTTTATTTCAATTAATTTTTTATCTGTTAGATATAATATTTTATTACTTAATTTAAATGCAATATTAGGTACATGAGTTGAAAATATTATTAGTCCATTTAACTTAATTTTATAAAATATATTTTTTACTTTTTCTATTGTAATCAGATCAATATCAGTAAAAGGTTCATCTAAAATTAAAACCTTAGGATTAATAAGTATAATAAGTATAATAAGTAATTTAAATTTCATACCTTTAGAATAATTAACTATAACAGTATTTTTAAAATCATATATTTCAAATTCTTTAAAAAGCCTATTTATGGTGTCTTTATTAGTATGAATTCTTTTAAATTTTAAAGTAACATTTATGAATTCTTCACCTGTAAGTAGTTCAAATGGAATGGGATTTTCGCCTATAAATACAATTTTTTCTTCATCTTTGCTATATTCAATATATCCTTGATCAGATTTAATAAATGCTGATATTATATTTAAAAGTGTAGTTTTTCCAACTCCATTTTTACCAAATATACTGTATATGTTCCCTTGATTAAAAGTATAATTTATGTTTTCAAACACAGTATCTTTGTATTTTTTACTTAAATTTACTAATCTCAATAAAACCCCTCCTTTCACTTTTTATATTTTTTTATATTTTATAAGATATTTTAACTTCAATTATTGCTGATATTATTATTAAAAATATACCTATAATAAATAATACAAAATTATTCTTAGATTCTTCATTTTTCAAATTAATGCCTATATAAGTAGCAATAGATAATCCCATTATTTCTAATATACCATGTGGAATAATTTTAATTAAGTAAAGTGATAACTTATTTGTATCAAGATAAATTATAGAACTTCCTGTAAATATAATAGAATTGTAATAAAATAATACATAAGGAAGTTTTTTATGTATAAAACCTAATAATATAAGGCATATATAAAATCCTAAATTTGACAATAATATTTTGTATATATTTATCTTCATAAAATTAATATAGTCTTTAGACAAAATATTAGCATAATTAGAAAACAATGATATTATTATAAATACTGCTGGTAGTATCCAAAAAGATACGTTAATAATAAGAATCTTTTTTATTTGTTTTTTATTTATTATCATAATATCTCCTATAATAATAGTATTAATGATAGCTCTACTATATAAAAAACTCCAGAAAATTTTTCTGTTAAATTCATTTTTTCAACATTAGAATATTTTAGATTTAGACCATTATCATATATTAAAGTATTAATTATAATATTTATTAAGAAAAAACAAATACCAATTAATATATACAAAAATGATATAAAAGCAATATTTTGTATGCTTAAAATAAAAATTATTGCAATTAATAATTGCATCTTTATAAGTTCTTTATCTATAGAGTAAAATATTTTATCATCTACATTAAATAATTTCATATAATCTAAAAATTTATCTGATAAAAGATACCTTTGATTATATTGAGTAAATAAAAAGCTTAAGCAAAAAGAAATGATTAGTGTTTTTTTTAATAAAGATATCTGTACAATAAATACTATTATTGTTATTATTATCATTAAAATTAACTTATTTTTTACTTCCTTTTCGAAAAAATCCTTCTTTATAGAATGCTCTTTATTTAATATATTGTGAAGCCATATATTTTTTTCGTTATATATTTCTTTCTTGCCAAAATCATTATCGTTTTTTCTCAAAACTATAAAGAATATAAAATAAAATAAATTTAATATTAGAATTATTATATTTAAATAATAAGTATTAATACTATTTAAATATTTAATACTTGCTAAATATATGTTATTTAAATTGTGTAATAAATTGTAATTAAATATTAGCCTTAAATTGTAAAATCTTATAAATACATATATTATTAAAAGAACTACATACGCTATATATTTTTTAAAACTATTTTTTGATATTTCACCTATAATATATTTTTTATAGGAATTAGTAACTTTTTCAATCGATATATAAACTAAAATTAAGAAAATATTAATACATGCGAGTACTTCCTTACAATTTATATTTTTAATTATTCTATATTTTAATACAAAATAATTTAAAAATATAAATATTAATATAGTTATTATGTTAATTAAATCATATTTAATCAACATATATGTATTCCTAATAATTTCATCTTTTGAAAACATTCTATTTTTTATAAATGAAATAAATTTAAATTGATTGTCATTATACTCTATTCTAGAATAATAAAAAGCAATATATAACAAAAATATAAATAAGAATGTTAAATAAAAATAACTCATAGCATTTAACTTAAGTATATATTGTAATATGTAAAATGTAGATATTGAAAGAATATATATAAGTATTATAATAAACAATTTATATATATAATAAATTGTTTTATTTACGAACGGTAGATCATTACCCCATTTATTATAAAATTTTCTATATTGAAACATATTTCTTAATTTTAGTATAATTAAATAATCCTTTATCATTTAAAGTCTCCTAAATTAAACTTATTTATTGAATTTTAATAAAGTGAAACACTATTGGGAATATTAAATTCACTGCTATATACACTAATGCTCTTTTTGAAGAAGCAAATTCATACTTAATTAAATATAAATATAATATATATTGGATACATAAATAAATTGGATTAAATACTAAAATCCAGTAAGTATCTATATGAAATACATTCTTAACAAATATAATAAAAAGTGTATTAAAAAATAGCTGAAATAAAATAATATTTAGAAATATTATTTTATTAGAGAAGTTTTTCCCAACTATAAATTTATATATAAATAAGTTAAAAAAGTAAGTGAAAAATATATTAATTATAATTAATACTGATGAAAATATAATAGTAAAATATATCATTGATAATGTTAAAGTATTTTTGTTTAAGGTATTAATAGTTTGTATTATTGAAATAAAACTTAGACAAATAATTAATATACTTGACGTAATCTTGCTTTCCATAAATTTTTTAAATAATTTCATAAACATCTCCAATAAGTTTATATTATAGCAAGAAGATTTTCATATCTTTAAAAAATCAGCTAATTTATTTTTATTTTGCATTATATAATTATAGATTTTACGCTGAAAGCTTTTGTTATGTGCTTTAATTCTATTTACAAAATTTAAGAATCAATTAAAATTTTTAGTTAAATAATATATGCTTTAATAATCTAAAACAAACATTTGTAAAATCATATTAATTTTAATATGATTTTAATCCCGGACTATTCATTACTACGCTAATTCCATAGCCAACAAGAACACTAATCAAAAAACCAGCTGCGGCTCCTGGTCCCATTACTGCAGAAACTGCTGCACTAATGCTTCGACCTGCTCTATAGGCATCATATATAACTTTCAATACTTCTCCTACCTTGAGAACTGTAGTCCCTAATACAGCTGCTATTAAGGAAGAGCCTGTTATAATAAATACAAAAAACATTATTGCTAATGATAATACTGTTTTTATTGTATTTTTATAATACTTATTTGTCTTTTTTTCTATAGTTACTTCCATAACTGTATTTCATCTCCCTTCTCATGATATGAAGTATCTTCTTACTATATTTATAGTATAAATTGTACAAACTATTATGTCAATAATATCATATTATGTATTTATTATTATTTACTTCAAATATAATCATTTAAAAGAAAATTATATAAATATATGTTATATAATGTCATAATTTAAGAATGATATTAACATAATATAAATATATTAAATGTTTTACATGATTAAAAAAATTGAACTGATAATATAAGATATATGCTAATAGAACTAATCAAATAATCTCATAAAAATAAAATTAGAACAGTATACTTAAATGAAATAATTACATTATTATGAAATTAAGAAAGGAATTGTACAACATAATGTAGAATGTATAATTTAAAAGCATAAGGAGATGAACTTAATGGAAGAAAAAAAAAAAATATTAATTACTATTTCTATTATTTTTGTATTTAGTACATTATTTTTACTATTTTTTTTGAATCATAACAAACAAAGTATAAATAAGAAAAATGTGAAACATGATGTATATACTGTTCCGTCACAGCAGAATATATTTTTAGATGGAGAAGTTCAATATTTAAAAAAGGTAAGCTTTACTGAAGATGCAGCTAAAGGAACTCTTGACAAAATAAGTGTTAAAGACAAGCAGCAGGTAAAAAAAGGACAAACCTTGTTTAACTATAAGAATGAACAGATGATTGAGCAATATGAGACTCTCCAGCAGCAGCTTAACGGCATGGACAACCAATCTACTGGTCAAAGTAATCTTCAGTCAACTCAAATCAACAGCCAAAAATCAAGCCTTCAGCAGCAGATGAATGACATTAAAGATAAACGTTATGCCACAATTTCAGCTCCCTTCGATGGAGTTGTTTCCATAGACGAAAATAACGGAGATAATACCAGCAAAATCATTTTGACGCTGATTGATCCTAAAATGCAGGTGATAGCCAATGTCAGTGAAAAAGACGTGTTAAAGCTCAAAGTAAATCAAAAGGTAAAGATTAATGTCTATGGTACAAATAAAGAGTTTAATGGTACAATAAGATCCATTTCCACAGAGCCATCGCAAATGCAGTTGTACCAGGGCAATAGCAGTACTTCGTCAAATTTAGTACAATCCACGGGTTCCAATATATCCTATTATCCTGTTTATATAGACATAGGTAATCAGAAAGAGATCTACACCGGTTTTCATGTACAGGGAAGCACTGTCGATGAAAATGAACTGCCTAAAATTCCTTCATCTTCAATTTTCAGCAATAATAAAGATAAATTTGTCTGGCTTATAAGAAATAAAAAGCTGCAAAAAGTTTCTGTGGAAGTTGAAAATTATAATAGTACCTACGTGAAGGTAAAAAGCGGTTTGGATTTTGGTGATAAAATTATTAAAAGTCCATCAAGTGAAATGAAAGAAGGGGACAGCATTGGCACAGCATCTTCTGGAAGTTAAGGGATTGAGTAAATGGTACGGACAGGATAAAAACCGGCAGCAGGTTTTAAAGGATCTTGACTTTGAAATAGACACGGGTTCATTTGTGGTTATAATGGGAAAATCAGGTAGCGGGAAAACAACTTTGCTGAATATCCTGGGCCTTCTTGACAACTTTGACAGGGGAAGTTATGTTTTTGATGGACAGGATGTTACAAAAATGGGAGAAAATCAGCGCTGTTTATTCAGGAACAGCAATATTGGCTTTATATTTCAGCAGTTCTATTTGATAGAATCCTTGACGGTAGCACAGAATATTGAACTTCCTCTGCTGTACCATGGAGGGTATACCAGCAGCCAGAGAATTGACAGAGTTAAAAAAAGCCTTCAAGATGTGGAGCTGGAAGACAAATTTAACAGTTATCCAAATGAATTATCCGGAGGGCAGCAGCAGCGTATTTCAATTGCCAGGGCACTTGTTAATGAATCCAATCTTATTCTTGCAGATGAGCCCACCGGTGCACTGGATTGGAGAACCGGGCTTAAAATTGTTGACATACTGGCTAAACTCAACAAACAAAATAAGACTATTATAATGGTAACTCATGATGGTGATCTTAAAAAATATGCCACTCACTGTGTTTTTCTCAAAGATGGTGTTTTTACTGAGGAGGAGGGCCTATGAATTTATGGGAGTTTGTATATAGTGCAATTTTAAGTTTACGAACACATAAGCTTAGAGTATTTTTAACTATGATAGGAATAATTATTGGCATAAGTTCTGTAGTTATCATTCTTTCTATTGGAGAAGGGTTAAAGGCTCAGGTAAATCAATCAACTGAAGATACAGGGGTCAACACCTTTACAGTTAATTTTGAACCTTCGGATTTAGATTCCACAACAGTAGCTACAGCTTTCAGTTATAAAGATTTTCAGGATTTGAAAAGTATTGACGGTGTGGATCAAGTCAGCAAGAGCAGCAATGGATTGGAAGGCTTGACGGGAGTTATTGAAAATGCAACTTTCTTTAATAAACAATCTTCTTTGATAGTAAACAACTATGACAAAAATCCAGGCCTTGTTTCAGGCAGGGGCATAACCCGGGAAGACAATGACTTTAAACATTATGTGGTTATACTTACAAAAGACCATGCCAGGGCATTATTTGGAAATGATGTAAACGAAGGAATCGGAAAGGGAATAAAGATAAAAGATGAGTATTTTGAAGTTATAGGCATTGGAAATGGAGGCTCGGGTTTATTGTCCATGCAATATGATTATGTGCCTAAATTTGCAAAGGATCTTCTGGAAAATGACACAGAGATCTCTTCAATTGACGTTAAAATCAAACAGGGATTTAATTTTGATTCCGTATTTAAAAAAGTAAAAAAAGAACTGGAAATCCTCCATCCTGACGTAAAGGGAAGTTACACAAAAGAGGATCCAAAAGCTGTTTCTAAGGCTTTGGAGAAAATAATAAGCGGAATAACTACTTTTATAGCTGTTGTTTCAGGAATATCTTTATTTGTGGGTGGAATTGGAGTAATGAATATAATGTATGTATCAGTTATGGAACGCCGGCGTGAAATAGGCATTAGAAGGGCAATAGGTGCAAAACCTGCTTCAATCCTGTGGCAGTTTTTGATAGAATCAATATTTATTACCGGTATGGGCGGAATTTTGGGAATAGCCATGGGATATCTTTTATCTTTGATTTTAGGAAATTTTTTGTCCTTTAAGCCGGTCATAACAATAGGAATATTGATAGGAGCATCCAGTACTTCTATTGCTGTGGGAATAATTTTTGGAATAATTCCTGCATATAAAGCTGCAAAGTTGGATCCTATTAAGGCTATTTATAGATAGTTAACAGTGATAGGGTACGATGCCGAAATTAAGACACTTCAATATGAGAAAAACACAGATTTCAAAACAAATTAATCAAATAAAAAGCTGCAGTTCAAACCAACAAAATTTAGAATGTTTTTCACAAATGGAGAGGAACCTACTTAAACTCTTTAATATTTGTTTGAGTAGATTCCTCTCAAGCTCCAAAGCACAGTCGTTGGGTAATTGCTTTTTATGTTATTAACTTAACGATTATATGATATAAATTACTGTAATAAGAATATAAAAATTATGTTGTTAATAATGTAGCTGCTATTTTTCTATTTAACAATCATCCAATTTCTATCCTTATCCGAAGTCAAATCAAACTGTGAGATCTGTACTGCTTTTGTCTGTTGATCCAGATACTTAACTGATACTGATACTTGTACTTTATCAGCAGCTTTTCGATACACCGGGTTAATAAGCCCTGAAAATATATAGTCCTTACCAATTGGCTTTAGCACATCATCTTTTACATAGTAGGATAGTTCCTTCTTACTTGCAGTAGGATAGAGTTTAAAGAATGTCTTTAAGAATTCGTTGATTTCCTCCGTAGTAGCTTCATCCACCGTTCCATCACTTTCTGGTATCTTTGGTTCATAACCTGACTTTGCAGGAATCCCACAAATAGTTGGATTTTTTATGATTACCATATTTCCGGCTTTATCCACATAGACTACCAATGCGTATGAGGAATCAACAATCTTTTTCGTAGTGCCTTCTGTTATTAACTGGTCAATAGAAAAAGTGACTTCATATTTATTATTATCTATCTTTTTTACTTTCCAGATTTGAATATCATTAACTGTGGAAGATGTTGGTATATCCCTACGAATGGTATCAGTATTTAAATCCTGCAATCCCTTAGTCAGATACCCTTTGAGATTTTCTGTTCGCGTATCTATAGAATTTTGATCATTTTCCCATGAATAATATACTTTGGCAAAGTTCTTTACGAAGTTTTCTATCTGATTGGTATCCATTACCTGTTTTTCAATGACCTTTGTTTCATGAACAGTTTTTATATCTATAGCAGTAAAGTTCTTATAAATACCAAAGATAAGACTGCCAATAAGCAGCACCCACAGAAAAATGATGGATTTCCTGTGGATACCAACTTTCATAACACGTATCGTCTTAGATTTAGATTGCTTTTCTTTTTTTCTTATTTTCATATCTTAAATTTTCCTTTCTATTTATTCTTGATTCTACCTGCACTTACTAGATGCTCACGCCAGTATGAAGTAGTGAGGTCGGCATATCCTATAGGATTTCCTGCATTGTACATACGATTGTTTCCAACATAGATACCAACGTGTGTAATGTAAGTACCTGCGCTATAGGTACCATGAAAAAACACCAGATCACCTGGTTTTGCTTGTGATAAAGAAATGTGCTGCGTCATGTCATACTGTTCCTGAGCTGTCCTTGGAAGTCTAATTCCTGCTTTCCCAAAACACCACTGTGTCAGTCCACTGCAATCAAAGGAAGTGTTTGGGTTGCTGCCGCCAAACGTATACTTCCAGCCTTGATATTTAAGGGCTTCTGTCATAATTGTCTGGACTGTGGCATTATCAAAACGAGTAACAGTAAGATATTGTGATACCAGCGGCACATAAAACATGTTTCCATAGCCATACATCCAACCTCCGTTTTTCTTTACAGCAACAGGATTTGTATAAGTTATTTTATTTCCACCTGATTTTTCTCTTGCAAAGCTCTCTGCAAGTTCAAAGGTGTATTTCTTGCCATAACCGGCAACATATTCTATAAAACCTTCTCCATAGTTGTAGGATTGGAGAGCAGTATTTATATCACAGCCTTTTTTCTTGGAATACTCAAGCAAGGTTGCAAAATATTTGCAGCCTTGCTTTATGGATTCCTCTACAGAAAAGGAATTCTGTGACACTCCTGTGGATTCGATTGACTGCATTACATCTGTGCCTCGTCCGCCACTTTCTACCTGCATGATGGCAAGCAGATAGCTTACATATTCTTCAATTCCATATTCCCTGGCATACTTCTCAACCATAGACTTGTGCGCCAGCACTTCCTGTGACAAATTGGAACCTGCAAGATCAATATAACTGTCATTTCCACTGTCTTCATCTGAAATAAAGACAGCAACAAAAATAAGCAGAGAAAGTAAGGCAGCAAAGACCATGCCGAGAACAATCAAATGTTTAAGCTTCATTTTCTGCGTCCTTTCTGCCTGCTGTCTACTTGCTCATTGACTTTTGGACGTTGCTGTGTGGTATGCTTTAAAGTAGCAGGCTTTACAATTGGTTTTTGAGAAACAGACTCCGATTCTTTCTCTTTTTCATGGAAATAATCTTTACTAGAAACACGATTTTCTGTAAATTTTGGTATACTGGCTAAAGGATGGTTAGGATCTTCAGTACTGTTTGTTGTCATCCTATCAGTAAATGAATTTGTTTGACTCATGTTGGCCCTGTTTGTTTTGGGAATATCCCTGGATGTTACAGGCCTAATACGTACTGGACTAGGAGATGATGTTCTCTGTATATTTGGCTGATCTGTTACAGGCTGCTTTGTTGTTCTCTGCTGACGTGCTTTGTCCAGCTCCATTCGGCGCTTAGCAATTGTCTGTCGGCGGAGATTTCTGTTTTTTGATCGTTCTTGCTTTTTATCCTCTAGTGTTCTTGCTATACCACTTTTGAAATCATCCACATTTTTTACTACCTTGTCTGATACTTGCTTTTTTCCATGATATAAGGCATAACGGGCATTGAACGGTAGATCCTTTGCCTTATCTTTTATTTGGCCTGCTTTATCTGCAATATGATCTTTAGTATCCATAACTGCCCCAATTTTCTCACCGACACTCTCTCCAAAACTTGGTTTATTTTCGAATGATACATCAGAACTGCTGGCTGGACGTTTATGACTAGGCTGTGCTCTTCGGGATTTTCCAGATTTCTTGGAAGCTGCTGTACCTGCCATGGCTCCAGCTGCTGCGCCAGTTGTCCCGGCTACAAGGATACGGCCGATTTTCCTTTTTAGTCTTCGTGTCCCTCGGTTCAATAGCATATAAGGTTTTTTTAATATTCTGTGTCCCATCTGCTTGGAATCATTTGCCTGCAAGTTGAACATACCCATCAGATCTCCAAGTTTCATATAAATGCCGGCAAATGTGACTATCTGCAAAAATGCAATCAGGAAAAACGGAAATCCTTCCGATAGGGTATAGAGCATTGTGGAGATGGAAAAGGCAGTAGTTACAATAAGTGTAATACCTGCCCGTGTCATGATTACATTAAAGAGCTTCATTATGGCACGCTTTGCCATGTTATCAAAACCAGGTATCATGGACAGTAGAAAACTCATAGGCAAAAACATGGCATAGATTATGAAAAGTATCTGGGAAAATATCATGATACCCGTCAGCAAAAATACAAAAGTGGAAATGCCAATATTAAAGATAAACAGGAAGAACACCATACCAAGGCGTGTAATGGTCTTTGTTATAGTAAGATTCATGTTGTTCTTGTCCTCAATTTCTTCTTTTACAACTGTCTCTCTATCTTTTCCATTATTCTTATCAGGATCAGCAGAAAGCAGCTTTTCAACTCGCTTTTGTCCGATTTTGTCCATATCAGAATTGTCATATTGTAGTAGAAGCCAGGGCTGCTGCACCTGTATGGAAAACAAATTGTCCCTTATCATGTCTACGCTATCTTTACCTTTGCTTTCCGAGTCCGGCATGACAATTTTTCCCCCAATGGATAAGCTGGCGTTGCTTACATCAGATGAAAAATCATTGATTTTATCAATATAGTCCGGAGCATAGGCGATAAATGAAGCAGAAAGAATAAAGACTACAACTAAATTAATTACTGCATGAACAGCTTTAGTAGTTTCTTTCTTGATAAGACCTGTATAGGCAACATATATACCAACTATCAGGATAAAAATCAGCAGAAATCCCACATAAAAACCGGAACTTTGAAAGCCACTTGGTAAAATACCTGCCAAAGTCTGCATGTTATTTCCAATGGCATCTGAAGTCTTGGAAATGAAATCCAGTGAGTAGGCTTCCTGCACCAGATATCCTGTGGCATTGGAAAGGTAAAGTGAAATTGTCCATATAAAATTGGTGATGGCATATAGTCCATACATAACCTGTTTGCCTATTCCATCCGTCCAATTCCAGGGCAGCCAGTCCCAGGAATTATCCACATAGAAATCAAGCTGATAATTGCCAAGTGGATATTTAGAGTAAGCATTTTTGGAACTTACTGTATCATCTACAAGACCTGACGCATGTGCTACAGTTCCAACAATGGTAAAAAAAAGAAAGGCTATTACAGTGACCAGCAAGATAGCCATGAAGATTTTCCATATCTTTTTTATCTGTATCTTTTTAAAATACATTTAGGTCACCTCTTTCTTAACCGGTGGTCGGGTGTCAAAGGCATGGAGAAGTTCTTCAAATACCGGATGAACCTGAATTACACCTACACGGCCATAAAGATCAGAAATTAGGCATTGACCATTTTCAAGGTCTCGCAACCTTTTCTGGTTATCTTCATCCTCCTTGTCCACTCCAAAGAATTCCAGTGTCTTCTTTATCTCGTTGATATCCGTGGAACGAAATGCAAATTTAAGTCCTATATTGTTTTTCATCTTTTCATCAAGCAAGTCATCTGCATTTTGCGTTACAAAATAAACGCCGGCGTTCATGGCACGGCCAGCCCTTACAAGCTTGTTGGAAAGTGTTTTACCCTGTGATACCTGCAGAAAACTCCATGCTTCGTCCAAGTCTACAATTTTAAATACACTACGGTCCGAGTGAATAAAATCAAGGGCAAAGGTGCTTATGACAATTAGAATAGCTACACTCAAAAGTTCTACAGTGGTATATTCCTTAAAATTTGTCTCTGCATCCGGTAATACCAAGTCTGCAACTTGTATGATGTTAAGCTGTTTGTCAAGGCTGATGGATTGAATAGTAGTACCGTCTGAAAATAGCAGTTGTCCAAGATTACTGTCCTTAATGCTGTCTATATGATCGGCGATACTGTTGGCAACAATTGTATTTTCTTTATGCAGCTCGTCAATGACACACAAAAGTCCTTTACTTTCACTTTGTGTTACTCTGCGAATAGCTTTACGAAGAACTGGGAATTTCTCTCCATCACGACTTGAAATTCCGGTCAGAAAAGTAAGGATGTCAATTGCTAAACTTTCTGCATCCTTTGTCTTCTTCATAATCACATAGGGGTCAAGCAGTCCCTTGTCACTTTCCTCTCTCGTAAGATTAATAATATTGATTTCATGGGCAATTTCCGGCAGTGTTTCCTTCCACTTGCCACGCTCTGACTTTGGATCAACTATTACTGCCTGCCCACCATAGAGGACAGCATAATAGACCAGCAGATTATTAGAAAATGATTTGCCACCACCAAGGGAGCCAAGAAAAGCTGCCGCAAGAGCATTGGTGACGGAACCTTTTACGCCCTGTGCTGCAAGGCTGGGCTTCAAGTACATGTTTCGTCCTGTATCCAGGTTATATCCAATGTATATTCCTTCTTTTTCTCCAAGCATCTGTGTGGCACCAAAGCCCAAACCGGCCAGAAAATCACTGGTAACATACTGTATATAATCATTCATGTAGCGCTTGCTGGCAGGTAGAAATTCACCATGCAGTCCCAGCATATCTCCAAAGGGTCGCACCAGCTTAATGCTTAAATCGTCATAGAAGTCCATGACTTCATTACAACGGCGTTTCAGTTCATCAAGACTTGAAGCTGATACCCTTATAACATAGCTAAGCTTGTACATGGCTTCCTTTGTTTTATCCAGATTGGTTTCCAGCTCATTTACATTGTCAAGGGCTTCTAAAACATCATTGCCTGTATCATTGTTGGACTCCCAGGCATGATTGTCCAAATCTTTTAGCTCTTTTTTCTTGTTCCTAACAGTAGTCAAGGCTTTCTTGTTGGTGACAATTTCCACATTCATGGATGTGTCTATGGGAAAGGTGAATTGCTGCTGCTGATAGTAGAAAATTTCCGAAGATGGAAAGTCAAGCTCTCTTACAATGGAATTTATCGTGAAATAGGAAACATAGGTAGTCTGGTCTTCATGTTCAATTCTCAAGTATCTCTGCTTTTCCTCTACAAGGCAGCGAGTGGGTTTTATAATGTCATATCTTTTCACCAGAGTTTCCTGTTTTAGTTTTTTTATAGGTAAATGGTATTCATATTCCTCATATGGCGTACCTGACTTTCCATAGAGATGTTCAATGAGGTAGCCAAAATCATTCTTATTTAACCTTCTAAATTTGAATCTGCGGGAAATCTTGCTTTTAAGCAATCTTTCCATCTTCATAAATCTGTCAATTTCTTTATTGCTCATACTAACAAAATCATCCATGAGTTTGTGATTGACCTCATGTAGAAAATCAGAAAAGGTCATAGCTATGGACTCACTTATAGTTTTAATGCTCACTTCCTGCTCGTTTAAAATGAGCTTGAAGCCAATAAAAAAGCGATAGTCAATCTGGTTTTCACCAATCATACTGACTAAAGCTTCTGTCTGCTGGTCTATTTTTTTATAGGCAACTTCCTTTAATTTTCCCGTAACTTCTCTCTTGCTGTTTTCCTGTGTTACTCTTATACTTGATTCTGTTGCAATCTGTAAGGCATGTATTTTTCCATCACGGCTCTGGGCTATAAGCTGACGGAAACTATCATGGACCTGGTATTTTTCTTCAGGGCTGAGAAATGAGTAATTGTAGGGTATCATCTCATAATAAGCAAAACATTCTCCATCATGATTAAACACAAGATTGTTTTCAATATATTTAATGGGATACGTCATAAATTTCACTCCCAACTGCGGTAATGGCTTCGTCTGCGATTTCTTTTTTAAGTCTTACTGGTTTCCCTGCATAAGTGACCTTCGGACGGATGATGTATGAAAACACGGATTTTAAAAATCCAAAAGGCTTTTTACCGTCAAAAGTCTTTTGTGACATGAACCATGTAAATGCAGCAGGGATTCCCATATATTTAAGCAGTGCACCGTGAATCATCGAAAGAGGCGGAACATTGGCAAACATAACTACCAGAAGTAGGGAGCAGACAAGCCATGCCATCTGTGTGAATGTAACTGGAAAAGGCAGCTGAAAATCATTGATGGCATATATGACCTTCTCCACATTCCAAATGCTTGTATAACTTTTAATTTTTTTCACCTGTAACAATCCTTTCTCTTTTTAATTTTCAAATAGGAAAGGGGACCAGTACATAAATTAACAGGGGACAATTAGAGTACTGGCACCTTTTCTGGAAACTTTTTAACTAACCTGCATATTCAAAAACCCCATGGGGAGTGACAAGGAAATTTCCTTCAATCTCAAGATCTCGCCCGTAGGCTTTATAGTCAATATAGTTTTGTAAATCGGAGGGGATCTCACCAAGCCTCCCGGATTCCTCAAGTAGATAGTAGGCGACATCCTCCATGTCATCACAGTCTGGATAATAGATGATATCATCCTTATGTTCCACCATTTCTTCAAAACTGCCAAAGAAGGTTCTCTGAATTTCTCTCATTTCATCCTCAAGGGGAGTTCCCTCCAATTCTTCTGCCATAGAGCACAGACGGTTGATTTCATCAATGGATGTGTACTCGTCAATATCAAAGGGCAGCTCATAATCATGAATGGCATATTCTTCATACTCACCATTTAATCCGATGCGTTCCTTGACATCTTCCATATCTATAGGTGGAGTGAACCACGCACCCACTGATTCGCCCTCGTTGTATTTACCAATATTAGCGATATAGACTTGCATTTCCATATCTTCCTTCACCTCCTTATGCACCAACAACTCTATTAAACAGGTTCAAAAGTACATCCTTGACACCAGAAGCATTGAACACAAGTCCTACGGCAATAAGTGCAATTATAAGAAAACCTATGAGCTTGGAAAACTCTCTCTTGAAACCAAGGTAAAGCCCGATTACTACAATTGCCATGAGTACAAGAGACTGGGCATTGCTTAAAAACCAGTTGTACAAATTTTGTCCGAAATTCATTACACATTTCTCCTTCCATAATCCTTTATTACATAATCAAATAAAATTCTATTTATCACCTGCAGTTAGTTACCATCTGTTCTGCATTATCTACCTGCTGCTGTAGTATTTTCTCATGTCTTTTTGTGAGCCTGGCATTTTGTATAATATCATAGATGATGTTTGTGTTACGTATCTGGTCAATTAAAAGTGCCACCTTTAATGTCGGGGCGACCTGACGGCCTAACCAGTTTAAAGTACGTGCAAAGGAATAGGGCTCCGGTTTGGTAGTGAGCTTGAGTTTTTCACGATCCTTGCCTATAAACCATGCCCAGTTTTCATTTATTTTCCATTCACTGCGCCTTTTGTTTTCTATTTTGTCAACAAAACGCAGGTAACGATTTATTATGGAAAAAACTGTACGCTCGGCGTCCTTATATGACAAAAGGTCAATAATTGCATGATAGGCTCTATCATTTTTTAGCCTAATTTCAAAACGGTTTTTGACTTCTGATTCCTCTATGGGAACACCGTTTTTCACGTACTGTTCATAGTCCTTTTCATATACGCAAAAGTAAATTTCACTCTTTAAAGAACCGATATAAAGTGTATTTCCCATAGCTTCCTTTTCCTCACGGTGTATAAGCTCACCACTTCGGTAACTTTTAAAACTGCGAAACACTGAAATGCATTCTTCATTTCGACATTTTTCAGTAAGCTTGGGGATATCAAGTATACCTGCCTTGTCATTTATGGCTAGGTCAAGCCTCTTGAATACACCACCTTCACTTATCGCACACATGAAAAAATCATACCAACTTCTGTGCTGTGCCAGAAGAAATCCTTCAAACTGCCTACAGCCTCGTCCTTTAAGCTCCAAAAGCACACCTTTCCTTTCATCAGGAGATACCATTACAAAAATATCTCCCAAAGCATAATGCTCTGCATAGGAATAGAAACCATAGTCCTCATGAAGCATGTATTTCATTTTAAGAAGCAGTATATCTTCAATAACATGCTTTACATTTACAGTAGGAAATCGTATCCTAACATAGTCAAACAGCATTTCAAGGGGTGAGTCTGGATTGAAGCGTTCCAGTGATTTTAGGATTGTCTCTTTAATGTCTTCCGACGGTGAAGCTCTGCCGTTTTCAATGTCACTTAGATACTGTCTTGTGATTCCAGCTGCAACTGCCAGACGGTTTTGTGAGATGCCATAATAAGTTCTCTTTTCCTTTAGTTCCTGCAACCATAAACTGTTTTCACTCAACTACATCCCTCCAATCAAAAAAGGATGTCAACTGAAAGGGTTGTAGTTGACATCCTTAAAAAATCCAGAAAACCTTTATATAATAAGGTATCTGCAGAATTTTAGAACTGTTTTTTATTGTATTTGTGCCCCCCTGTTAGATACGGGGGGCTAATTATATGGCGTGGCTATCGCCACACCAAAAGCAGGTCAGTCCGTCCCTGCGGCTTTCGCTTCGCATGCCGCATAGCCGTTCTGCCTGCTTTTTATCATTTTAACTTGCTTAATTAAAGCCATGAATATCCTATAATTTTCTCAACATTTTCAATAGAATACACTTCTTGCATAAAACTCATACTCTCCGAATGTTAATCTGTTTTCTCTGCTTTTACAACCAATTTGCCTATTTCATTTAAAAAATCATGCTCTTTAGGTACAAGAGGAGTATAAAATTCAGATATAACACTTGTACCTGTATCTACATACCCCCTTCCTTTAATTTGCTTTAGGAAGAAATCTTTATCAGTTTCACCAAACATCATTCCATAACCCATTTCTGACATACGACCTAAAGCTACACGAAAATTAAACTGGTCGCGAATCCCATCCCCAAGATATTTCGCATCTGGTCTTTGACATGCAAGAATCAAAAAATACCCTGACTGTCTTCCAAGCATAACAAGCTGTTTTAACTTATTAAGAACTGCGGTACTTTCCTTGCTCCCCAGCATTTCCATGAAAGCAACATATTCATCAAAAATGAGGAAGTTAGCAGGCAATCCTAAATAAGCATAATTTTCACCTGTTTTATATCCTTCCATTTGTTTCATATCTTCATTACGCTTCATCATCCCATCATAAAAGTTATTAATGCAAGCAATCATGTCATCCTTTTTATAATAAACATTTGGCATAACAGCTTCCAAGTCTGCAAGATCTGCATTTTTAGGATCAAGAACATAAAGTGTAGAATTAGTACGCAGCAGAGCTTCAATCAATGTCAAGATAAAATAACTTTTTCCTCCGCCTGTACCACCTGCAATAAGCATATGAGGCAGTTTATCATATTCCCACCAGATATTTTTCATTAGCCTTAACTTTCCATGTTCAGCCTGCACATCTTCAATAGAAATACGGTTTGCTATAGTATCATATAGTAGCGTATATTCAACATAAGAATCCTTCAATTCCTTATCTGTAAGCTCACAATATAAACCACTTTCAAGCTTCTTTTCAAGATGCAATAGCTGGTCTTGATATTTACCTAATATAATTTCTACTTGAATATGAATCAAGCCATTTTTAAGCCTGTAGTACATCTTTGGAAAATGAGTTATTCTTTCCTTTGTCTTTTCTGAAGGTATGTCTTTAAAAAAACTATTTGATTGTACTTGTTCTGCTTCATACCATTTATTTTCTAATATCATTCTTGCTAATTTTTGTCGGTGCATAAGTTGCTTGATTCTATCATATTGGAAACGATAATATAACCATGCTGAAATTAAACTTATTGCCGCTGCAAAAATCACACTAAACACAAAATAAGAAGTGATATGAAGCTGTAAAGTACCATTTTTTAGAATACTTACCTTTTCCAAATTTATACGCAATATTTGTTTTACATTAAGTAATAAAAACATCATACTAAAAATTGCTATTAATGAAACAGTGGTAAAATTAAAAACCAGCGATTTATCGCTGGCTCTAATCCTTCTTCCTTTATGTTCACTTAATTGCATTAATCCTCCTATATAACACAAAACAGTTAATTTTTTAAATTAACTGTTTACTGATTTAATTTTTAAATTATCGATTGGCAAATATAGCCATAATTTCTTCATCGCTTTTTTCATCTTCCAAATTATCTGAAAAGAAAAAGCTTAAATTCATATCACTACAATAATGTTCATATAACTCTGGTCGTAATGATTGTGCCTTATTACTGTTTTCAATACTACGTTGATTTAATGAACCATCTTTCTTTTTTTTCCCATTGCGGTGTACATCATAACAATATATCGCCTTAGGATTATTTCCCTCGGCGCGACTTCCTATTAGCCTTTTTTCAATATCACTTTTATTAAGTTTTTTCTCTTTAGGAATAAAATCAGCAAAAATTTTAGAAAAATCTTTAAATAAATCTCTATTTGCATTTCCTTTTTCAACACCAAAAAAATTACAAAATTCTTCTGCACTATGGAAGTGAACATCATAAAAATCAATATATCCATTAATTGAATCATTTATATTTTTTCTTTTTATAAATTCCACTTTTGCCTTAGCATATTCACTTGGTTTTTTCTGATCTTCCCTATAAAGTGTTAATATCACAAAATATCCTTCTTCTTTATACCTAAATGGAAACGAATCAATAATCCACCCTTTTCGCTCCATATCATTTAAAAGTGATGGTAAATTTTTAAACAACAATTCTGCCATAGTTATCGCCTCACAAATCCATTCTTTCTTCTTTGGTATAATTATAATTCATACTTATATTTCAATCAATAATATATTATTTTTTTTCTTGTGTATGCTGATTATGTCCAGATATTGACGATTGCTTGACATTTCTTAAAACAATATCATCTGCCTTAATATACCAGTCTACATCTGCACCTTGAAAAGTAGCATTAGCTACCGTATCTGCTACAGGATTTATTATTTCAACTTCTGCGTTATAGTCAAACTCCTTTAAAGGTACATTTGCTGGAATACTAACTTGAATCATTCTTCCTTGTCCTCTTGATTTTAAGTCATAAGTACGCTCCTTGATTTCACTCGATACTGTACCATCTTCATTCTGTATATATACCTCACGTCTTAAAGCAGAAAATTTTAAATTCCCGAATGTAGCTTCTTTATCAATAACAATTCCATTTGCTAATCTCATATAAATTTACCTTCCTTTCCTTATGCTTCTACCATGTCATCTGCATGAAGAATATAATTTGTAAATCCACGAGTTCCAATTTTATAACCCTCTGCGGTAATTCTTGGATTAACGAGCTTCACTTTTTTTTCAACATCAAAATGCTTTTCACCTGCTTCAGTTGGAAGAATAACAACAATATCATCTGCCCTTTGAATATCTGAATATAAATTGTAGCTACGTGATAAAATTGTATTATGCCCATTTACCCTTCTTTGTTCAATATTACCTTCACCAGCATATTCTAAGTTTCCAAATGTCTTTTCCATGTTTGGGATTACATATTTTAATTCCATATTCTTTTACCTCACTTCTTTTTATATTTAAATAAATAATTTACTTCTAACTTTTTTCTATTCTGCTACATAAAAAATACCTAAATAACTGCATTTTATCAAGGGCAAGCTCTGTGCTACGCACCCTTGACAAAATCCATTCATTTAGGTAAATATCAATTAGGCAGAATAAGAAAACTTTTATTAATTTTTAATGGCGGTGAACGTTCCTCATTTTTTCTTTGTATCTGAATCACATCCTTTCTAATTTTTTTCATAAAAAAATAGGCGTTCATTTCTGAATGCCTAAACTAAAAAATTAAGATTAATTAATAATTACTTTTATCATATAATTAGAAAGATATGAAATAGTTGATACTAAGATCATATCCCCTCAACAATTACAAATTGGAATTTGTAATGCTAACTTCTACCAAATTTCTTCTGAGAAATAAAATTTAAGATAACAAAAGGATTACTTTCATTAGATAATTCTTGTAACTTTTCTTTCCTTCCTAGATACAAAAAATTCATAATATCATTAAATTCTTCTATTTCCAGATCATCTCCCGTTAATATTCCTCTTTCTTTATAATATGGCAAAGCGCTTTCAAAATCTGAATATAACGTACCGTTATCATTAATAACAGCTCCTACCTGAGAAATCTTCATTTTACATAGAAGATACATATTAGATGGTGCTGTACTTTGTAAAATTCTAGCAAGCCCCACACCTTCTCTTTTGGCTATCTCATTAAATGCTTTTTCTGACATTGTCTTCATTTGGATTAATACATTTTTCTCCTCTTCAACCCATTTAGTTGCTTCATCAACATTAAAAGCCTTCATAATTGCCAAAACCAACTTGTCTATAATCGAAATATTATTAGGGTGTTTTTTATGTAAAAAATCTAAAACCTTATATCTTATTATTGGAGGAAGTAGTGAAAACGAAGACATTACATCATTTCTTGAACCGAACTCATATTTTTCAAAATAATTTATCAGCAGAAATGATAACATATCGAATAAACTGTCCACTATATTCTCAAAATCCTCTATAGTTAAACGATCTAAATATTGCGTGTGTGTAGACAAATTTCCTCTTCCCCTAATGTTTTCCAATGCTGATTCAATAAATTGATGATTAGGTAAAGACTTTATTCTATTTTGAATATTCCTCTGCCCTAAAGTCAGCTTTTCATCTGGTTTTAAATCTAACATTTTTCGAGTAATAACCTCTGCATACTGCCTGATGGTAGAAATTTTCCCCCTAAAAGAAGTATCTGTATAAAATATATCTCCAATCAAATCGTTAGTTAAACACTGATATTCGTTGTTATTAAAATTGCCCATAATTAATCTATCCTCCTTACCGCAAATTATTATTTGTATTACTCAATCTTAAATTATAATTTTGTATTATAAACATAATAGGAAGTTAAATTCCTATTACAAAAGAAATTAACTATTTTAAAGGAATATGCACCTATTAAAAATATCCTTTATATTACCTCCCTCAACCATCTTACAAAAATTTTAGTTTTCATCTATAATATTTTCAATGTCAACCGATATTTTTTATCTTTTTTCTCATTCTTCCTATCCAATTCAGAATTTATATAATTCATATGCCAACTAAACTTTTGTCTCATCCTTTCATCCCAACGACCTCTAACCTCTTCTTTCATTAGTTCAAAGCCATTCATCAACATCTCTCCACAAAAATGGCAATTATTTAAATAATTAAGAAATGTCAAGTCATCAAAGTCCTTACGCATATACCCATTTAATACACTATCGTCTTTAATTTCATTTATAACATTTGAATCAAGTATAACACGTGGGTATATTGCCACCTTATCTTCCAAAAAATATGCTTTCACCAATGCTTCACCCCATACCATTACTTCATCAATAAATAATTGTCCAATTGTAATCCCTCCACGCAACATCCATCCAACACTGTCACTTGCCGCAAGTTCTTGAAAATGTGCTGCACATGATAACAAACAGTTTATATCTTCTAATCTCTTTTTCTTTTCTTCTGATATCCTTTTTGCAACAATAATATTATCTGAAAATATTTTAAATTGTATTTCTTGATTCCCTTTTATTTGAATCTCTCTTGTCAGATTCATTGAAAATGTGTATAAGTTATGCAGTTTATTCATAGATAACTCTTGTTTTTCCATATCTGATTTTATCCTTGAAGTAACTCCTAAAAGATCAAAATATGCAACAATATATTTATCTGTTTTCCTATTATAGGCATCAGCATTTTCATTTACCATCATATAATCACCTTCTCCATATTATCAGTTGTTATTTAATATTGTTACTAAGTTTATCCCCTAAATTTCAGTTTTCTATCTCATTTTTAAGTATCAATTTTTATATCACTTATAATATTTTCTTTGCTATAGCCTCTTTATAAATATAATAAGTAGCTTGATTAATATTAATCTTCAACTTGTAATATTGCACTCTACTCTATAGATCATAAAAACTACTTGAATTTAACATTTTAATGCGTTCTATATTAATTCCACAATCGATCAAACTGTCAAACATTTGCTGCTTTTCACTGTCACGGTGATAATAAACCTTCCATTTAGCTACACGTTCTGTAAATTCATCAACACTTTTGAAATATGGTATATCCACGCCTGCAAGAGAATGTCCCACAACAGATATTTCATCAATCCCTTTTCCAGCTAAACTAAATAGTTTAGGTATGTATCTGTTAATATTCTTATACGTTCTATTATAATAATCTTCTATGACTCTGCATATACTGGTTTCTTTTTCATCAAACGCACTTTCAGCCTCATGTCGTTTCCTTTGGATATTTTCTATTCTTGTTTTATTCCCGTGTCCTAATATAGGATCACCATCTCGCTGACGTAAAGAACCATGAATATGTATAACTTTTCCTTCATTTATTTTATAAACCGTTTCTAACACAGCAGTATAGTTGAAAGTTATATACAATCCATTATTTTTATTGTTAATCAATGTTGTTTTGGGCTGCACGTCTCTAATTCGAATAGTTCTTATCCACTGTTTGAGATACTTAGCCAGTAAAGTTATATACTTATATTCATCTGTAAAATAATAAAACAATGTATCCTCAATTCCAACATCACCGCTTTCCAAATTCATTTCTATGCCAACTGCTTGGTCAATTATGTCGTCTTCATCAATGTTTGCAAGATTTGTTTCTAATTCATTCCAAAGCGTTATCTGCATAGCATATTTGTCCATCCTAGGGTAAATATCATAATGGGCTTCAAATGAATACAAAAACTCAGGGTACATATTTTCTAAGTATGTTCTGAAATCCCAATATGATGTCGGCAAACCATGCCCTCTATCAAATCCATTTCCTACTATAAAAAGATACATAGCATTTCTCCTTAAGCATATTAATCTTCTTATCGATTTCTATAATATAAGCTTAACTAAATCATCAAATTTCCATTTATACAAATGCTTAAATTCACATTATTCGTCTATTAAGAATAGCAATGGCATATCCGATTATATATAATTGTCAGTTTTAATAGCATTATACTTTTTAATTGAAAGTTCTTTATTTTAAAATATCATTTTTATTCATATTGAAGATAAAAATATTCTACCAAGTCAATTATCAAATCAGCTGGATCTTCCCCTCTTTCTTTAATATATAGCATCTCCTTTAGTTGAGCTTTAGTAATAAATAAAATAACTTTCTTCTCTTTACTGTATATAGTATTACGTCGTATATGTGCTGCTTCATTTGGCAACTTACTACAAATCATTAATGCAAGACGACCCATGGGCTCAGTCATATAGTTACGCAATTGATCAACTTCTTCTTTACCTATTTCGCAATCTTTATAATTTTTAAATTCTACAATAATTAACCTTGCATTAAATTCTTTTAATAAATATCCCCAAGTATTCTGTCCGTCGAAATTTCTGTTTGGAAAAGCTGCATCACGTCTATCAATTCCTGAATAAGTACGCGGCTGTACTTTGGGTTTCACTAACGGCGGTACAAACAAATAGCAAAGTATATCTAAACATACTTCTTCAAATTCTTTCCATCCACTTCGCCCGCATGGGCAAGAGAAAAGACGAGTTACTAAATCATTAACTTTACTCATTTTGCCCACTCCCATTGAAATACTTTTCTACTATATCATTGTTCTTTAATAAATATCTTTTTAACTTCGGCCCATCAATAATCCTAATCCTATTTTTTAACTTTTTAGATTTTATCCATTCTTGTGCAGCAGATGTTAATTGACTATTTGTAACAAGCAACCCCATTACTGGTTCTTCGAAACTATTCAGTATTGAAATTAATTGGTTTAATGTTTTAATATCAGCACGTGAATTATTATAAAATTTAACTTCAACTATCCAAGTTTCTTCAATTCTTTCACCAAAAGGATCACTTCGCAAGTAATTAGCTTTAATATCTATTTGATTACCATTATATACACATTCCCTCTCAATACTTCTAAACTCTAGCTTATTGAGTATTTCTTCTACTAAATCTTCGAATTGTTTATACGATAAGTTTGAAAAATTTATTTTAGGAACTAACTTAATTTGTTCAATTAATCCATCAATATTATTTTGATTTCTTAAATCAAAAATTTGATATTCCTTTAAGAAATTTGGTATATCACAATCCTCTATTAATACTGGTAAAATAGTAATATCTTTTGCTTTTAAATCTCCTTTTAAAGCAAAATTTAATTCATATTGAACCCATATTGATTTAATAGAATTAGATGATAGTAAAATAATAAGATAACTACAAGCTGATATAGCATTTTCAATACTTTTTTTTAGTTGATTTTCAGAATCAACTTCAAATGTATCATTACTACATATAATGTTTTCTTTCATTAGATAAAAAGTGATATTATCAGCTATTCGTTTATCTTTAAAAGAATAACTTAAATATACTTTTCTTATTGTTTTACTTTTGAACATACAAACTCCTCCATAGTAATCTTCTTATTAGCATTTCTTTTACAATAAAAAGCAATTATTTTTCTATTCTGTCAAGCCACCTATTATTATCATAATGAGCATATTTACAGAATCAATCAAGATATCAATACCGTAATAGACAGAATAAAATAAAAGTGTCTCGATATATATAATTAGGAATTCTATTTATTCTCTATATAAGAATTCTCAATAGTTGTAACTTTATTTTAATACAATTACTGTTTTCACATGCCTTATTGACAAAAAAATATTGATTGAAACCAGTGTGTTTTTAGCAGCAAATCCTCATAATTTATATAAGCTACTACTTTTTATTTAAGATAATAGAAATAAACTCTCTAAAATCTGTTGATATCATATTTTGAAAACTTACTCCAAGTCCATCATTTAACTTAGAAATAAATGCTCCTATATGAATTGATATTATTTCAAGTTTCCTTGATTCTTCTGTTAATTCTAGCATTAATGATGGATTTTTTAATTCTGCAACTTTTTTATCTATTTCTGATTTCTTATCTTCCCAATATTTTATGTAGTTAAATCTATCAGAAGAATAAATATTTGCTTTAATATCTTTAATTTTGGTATCTTTATTCTTATAGAACTTGATATCCGGCTCTGATATTATGACAAATAGCAATTTATCGTAATAATTCCTGTCTCTCATAAGTTCTGTGACTTCATACATACATTGAATTGATTTTAAATATCTATCGGATACAATTGATATTACAAGATCATGTTCTTTAATACTTTGCATATATTCATTTAGGCTATCTTTATATTTTAATATTTCTGTATCTCTTGAAATTTCGATTTCATTTTTAGTTTTTTCATTTATTTTATCCTCAATTATATCAGCAATACAACTATCATTATGACAATATGATAAAAATACCTTCTTTGCAACCATTTTTTCAACCTCCATTTTATTATTAAACATATATGCAATATCATTACATTTTACAATATATTCATTTTTCTCGACATTAATAAATGCTAACTGATGTTGCAAATATTCAAATTTTTTATATTCAAATTTTACATGTCTATCAAGCAACTTTCTAATATCATTCTCCCTAATACTAAAAGGGAAATTTTTTATTGTAAGACTTTTGCTGTCATCTGCAATTCCAAATACTATTAGCCCTCCTTGAGAATTTGAAAAAGCAGATATATATTTTCCTATCGTTTCATAGGATCTAATTGGATGTATATACTTTACATTAGTCCTATCTCCTTGCTCTATCTTTTTTATTATAAAATCTATCATATATACCTCCAAACTCAAAAACCATTATTTATTATAAATATTTCTAAGAGGGATAACACTAATCCCTGTAGTTTTTATAATATCTCCTAATGTAATTATTCTTGTGTTTCCTTTCCCATTATCTGTCCATAATTCATAGTCTGTATCATCTAAAGCTTCTAATTCTTCATCATTGAAAAAAATTATTTTATTTTGATCACTTGGTCGGATAATTATGTTGATATCTTTTCCATCTTTAATTGCTGGGAAAACAGTATCCGAATATTTTTTTCTTCTCCATTCCTCTAAATTGGATGGCATCTCATAATCTTGTATATCACTTAAATAATTATATATATTTTCTATTGATCTTTCCATCATCAAATTAAATTTCTCTAATGCAAATGTTGAATGTGCAGAAATATGCTTTAATTGTTGTTTTATCTCTTGATCAGATAAGATACCTAAATTTTCAATTAACTCAGCTATCTTATTATGATTATCAATAATGTCATCCAATTGTTCATATTTAATATTATTGTTCTCAATTTTTTCTGCAATTTTAAAACGCCTGATACTTTCTTCTGGAGTTGATAACAAACTCCGTTTACCATACAACGTTTCAAATAGTTCTTCACTTAATTTGGGTTTTTCAAGGAACCAATCACTTAATTTATTAAAAACACTTTGATCTTCTGGTTTTCTTTTTGCATTATTAATTGTTTCATCAGATAAAATACGATTTACTTTATCTTGAATTTGTTTTGAAACATATTGGTTATCTTTCTTTTTTGTAATGACTCCTTCAGGCAATTTAATCTCTGTAGCTAATAAATTAGCTTTAATATCATCGCCTAGATCAAACAATATTTTTTTTAAATCATCGTCAATATTCTCATCAATAGAAACTTCAGATATTTTTACAAATTTATAATTTTGATTCAAAACATATGCTTCATGTATAAAGCTATCTTGCCCTTTACTTTTTATCCAAAAACAATAAAATCCATTTAACCATGTATATATATCAACAAATTCACCATGAAAATTTTCTTTAAAGTAAGCTAAATCTTTATCTTTCATATATAAATCATTTATATCAGATATTTCAAACTTACTTTTAAGTATTTTATACCATTGTAAGTATGATCCTTTTGTCGGTATATAAAATTTTGCAAATGAATTAACTATATCCCATAATTCATCATTAAGCTCTTTTTTCTCACAAATTGGAATATGTATTTGATTTACTAATTTACCACATTGTAATACTTTTAAAGCAACTCTATTGCAGTATTTTCCATTAAAATTAACATCAACAATTGGTAATTGCTCATATATTTTTTTGATTCCCTCATAAAGTTCTTTTTGTAGAACTGAATTACTATCCCCACCAATAAGGCATAAATTATACATGTCATCCCATTTATTTTGACTTGCATATTTTATTAATGATTGATATAACTTTATTGCTATTTTTAAGATATTAATATTTTCATCACATCCTTCATGAATAGCATTTCTATCTTTTTCTACATCAAATTTAGAACAATTTATAATTACTGGAAAGCTAAATTCTTCAGTTCCTACTAGAGGAAATTTACAAAATAACTTTGGAGTATTATGTAAAAATGGTAGTACACGATATTTATTATTAATTTTTTCAACTAATAAAGCTATAGCTACCCCATTTTCTTCTTTCACTAAAACACTAAACGGTTCACCACTAGGGTTACTAACTTCCATTATTTTATATCTGCCAAATATATCTTCACTACAATTATTTACTTGATATTTTGCTCCATTGCATGTAATTGATTCTATAGATTTGTTCAAAGCAAGTACAAATGGCACTGTATTCTTTAAATCTTCTAAGCCAATTTTTGCAGCTTCTTTTGTTTCTTGTGATCTATATAAATCGTAATAAAATGTTGTCCTAATTTCATCGGGCTTTTCAATGTTTTCAGCTTCATTTTGCTTTAAACTTTCAATAAACTTAAGTGCTTCTTTTATCTTATTTCTAATTTCTTGATAAGATTTTCCACTTCTATCAATAATAAAGCTTAAATTTTTATAAATATTTTCACTTTGTTTAAATACACCATTAACTTTAACTTTTTCAGATAGCAGATGTGTCGAAATAAATCCAGTCCCAAACTTCCCTGTCTTCTCTTCGCTATCACTTTGTTTTGAAGATATTTGTGTTATTAAATCTATTAGATTTTCATAAGTGAATGGCATTCCATCATGAGTAAATTCTATAATTTTTTCATCTTTATACAAGATATTAATATTTACATTACCACCCTTAGGAATGCAATCAGATGCATTTTGTATTAATTCCCATACCCATCTTCTTCTCATACTATCTTTCTGTTCCGGTGCTTGCCCTCGAAGTTTTTTCATTTCAGACCATATTGTATTAGCCCCAGCATCAAAAACTTTTTCTAATATAATCTCATTATTATCATTACCTTGCATTTTCAAAAGCATTAGCTCCCATCATAAATTATTTATTACTTAAGTATAATTGCATTACTTCATTCAGTTCTACATATAATGCTCATGCCTGTATTTGAACTCATAATTATAACATTATAACTATATTATACATTACGTCCTCTTAATACCATTATTCTACAAATTATAGTAATTTCCTTTAAATCATCATACTTTTTAAATAATAAAAAATTTACAATTAAATTAGTTTGTAGATTTCAGTCTTTTAGTTTAATATTATTTTAAAACAGAAGACTTATTAAAACATGATGAAATCCATAAAAAATCACTTGCTTTCTACTATAAAAAAGCAAGTGATTTTCAGTGATATTTTTTGCAATATCTCTTTTTTCTAATTCTATTATTTTGTGTTCCCACACTCCATATCAATAACCACAGAAACATTAATATATTTTTTCAACTGTTTATTACGGATTTTATCCCCTTCACTTGTAAAAACAAAATAGTTGACGAAGTGCCTAAAATTAAGGATTTCTACATAACTTTTCTTTGTAGCAACACAACCGTCTCCACATGCGCCGTCTGCGGGAACATATCCATAAGTTTTACCTTTTCCACACAATAGCCGTGATAGATAAATCCTTTCAAGTCTTGAACAAGAGTCTTTGGATTGCAGGAAACATATATTATAGTATCCGCTCCAAAAGCAACAATATCCTTGAGCCCCTTTGGATGGATTCCAGGTCTTGGAGGGTCAACTATAATCACATCGGGCTTCTCTTGAATATCGCCGACAACCTTTGCCACATCGCCTGCAATGAACCTGCAGTTCAAAATGCCATTAACCCTGGCATTCTCATTTGCAGCCTTCACTGCATCCTCTACAAACTCAACTCCGATTACCTGTTTTGCATTCTTTGAAACTATCTGCCCAATAGTACCTGTTCCACAGTAAAGGTCAAAAATAGTTTTATTTGACACATCGCCTAAAAAATCACGTACAATTCCGTAAAGCTTCTCCGCACCCTTGGAACTGGTTTGGAAAAATGCCCCGGGAAATATTTTAAACTTGAGCCCCAAAAGCTCTTCCGTTATGTAATCATTTCCATAAAGTACATTCAATTTTTCTATTTTCACTATATCCGAGAAGGCATCATTCGTGCTGTGAAGTATTCCCTTTATAGTACCTGAAAGTTCAAGGTTTAAAAGTTTATCTGCCATCTCGGTAAAATCAAACTCAACCTTTGATGTCGTAACTATGTTTAAAAGTATATCTCCTGTATTTTTGCCTTTTCTTACAACAAAATTTCTAAGATATCCTCTTCTGCTTTTGACTCTGTAATAATCAAGATTTTTGTCTCTCAGATAATCTACCACTGCTCTGAGTATAATCCTAAAATCCTCATCTACAATCATGCAGCTGTCAACATTCAATATACCAAAATTTTTCCCTTTTATATGCATTCCAAGGTTAAGGGGGCCGCCCTTTTCAGAATCCCCGAACGTAAACTCCATTTTGTTTCTATATTCGAATTCTTCAGGGTTTTTATCTATTCCAAGGAAATTTGGACAATCTATATCCGACCTTGAAAATAAATCTCGAACCTGTTTCTCCTTAAATTTCATCTGCATGTCTATTGGAATAAACTGTGAATTGCATCCTCCACACATACTAAATTTAGGACATGGCGGATCAATAGCCTCCGGGATGTTTTCAAGTATTTCCACAAGTTTTGCTTCCATATGATCCTTTTTTCTCTTTGTTACTCTGGCAAGAACTTTCTGCCCCGGGAAAGTATTTTTTATAAACACTTCCTTTTCTTCTAACTTTGATATCCCTATGGATGGGAAAGAAGATTCCTCAATATAAAATTCATATACATTTCCTATCTTCAATTTCTATATTTCCTTTCCTATTGATAGAGTATAAATAATCCTACTGCTTCAAATTCCCCGAAAACTTTTCACCAAACGTAACTTTAAACTTGGTTCTGCTCATTACAAATGAATAGAATACAAGAATTATAAAGAAAATTATTATAAACATTCCCTTTTTATCAGAAACATAGTATCCGGAAAATATCCTCAAGATTATATCTACAAAATATACTCCTATAATCGAAAGCACCCCTGTAAAAGCTGTATCTATAATTGAAATCTTCAATTTTTCAGTATCAAATTTTTCAATTTTAGGTTTTTTTTCTGTCTTTTTCTCTTGAATCTTTTCTGACTTTTTCTTTACATCTACTGAAAAATCATCCTTTTTAACTGGTTTGTTCTCGGATTCTTTTTGCTCCTGAAGCTTTTTTTGCTTCTCCTCTTCTCTCCTCTTATTCTCTTCTTCCTTTTTCTTTTTTTCCTCTTCAGCTTTTCTTATTTTTTCTTCTTTCTTTTTCTTCTCAAGTTCCTCAAGTTTCTTCTTTTCTTCAATGTTCTTGTTCTTCAATTCTTCAAAGAACTGCTTTTTGGCTTCTTCTTTATTTACAATATTTTCATTCTGAATATTGTCATCCATTTATCATACCTCCCTTTATTAATAACAAACAAGTATTTATATAAAACTGCCAAGTGAAAATTTCATTTATAAAATTATATACCAAATATATTATGCTACACTAAATTGCTTATGTAAATATATATATATAAATACTTTCACTTTATTAACATTTCATTTTACAATTCTAAGTATAAGATTTATAATTTTATTGTTGCCTGAATCTGATTTTATAGGAGGAACTCACATGAAAGTATTAAAATCTATTTTTATAAACTTCATAGACATAATACTATTTTTAATTATAGTTCCATATAAAATGATTTCCTATGGCAAACAAATAAATACTGATAATTTTTCTGAGTTGTCTCTCTTCATTCCGTCATTTGCATCAATACTTTTTCTAATCTCCATAAGTATTCTTTTTGGAATAAAAAAAAGAAGCAGATTTCTGTATGCATGTGACCTTGTTATAAGTTTCCTTATTATAAGTGACTTAAATTACTTTAGATATTTCAAGGACGTAATATCAATACCCGTAATAATAAACGGCCTTCAGCTCGGAGCTGTTGAGTCAAGTGTAAAAACACTCATGAAACCTTCAGATATTCTATATGCAGTCGATCTGTTTATACTGCCACTCATAAACAGATATATAAAGAAAGAAAATTTTGAGTCTGCTTTCAACCCAGGATTTAAAAATAAATTGATTTTGTCCCTGTGTATTTTTACAGTTGGACTTTTTGTGGATTTCAAATATTTCTACAATCTCTCGAAGGAGCAGCCAAGACTTTTAAGTACCATGTACAATAAAATATATATAACTAAAAAGCTCGGTATTGTAAATTATCACTACACGGATATTTACAACACTGTATACAATAAAATATCACGTTTGAGTCCGGTTTCAAAAAATGAACAGTCAGAAATGAAAAGTTTTTTCCATGACAACAAGTCTGCCGGTAAAAACTTTCACAATGCCTATAAAGGTAAAAATTTAATTGTAATTCAAGTTGAAGCTCTTCAGGGATTTGTAATTGGAAGTTCTATAGACGGACATGAAATAACTCCAAATTTAAATAAATTCATAACAAAATCGGAATACTTTGATAACTTTCATTATCAGACAGCTGCCGGTGGTACCTCCGATGCCGAATTCATGACAAACAATTCCCTCTATCCCGCTCAATCAGGAGCTGCTTATTTTCTATATTCGGGAAATAAATTTCAGTCAATGCCTGAACAATTTTATAAAAACAATTATGAGACCGCTGCGTTCCATGGTTTCAGAGAAAGCTTCTGGAATAGAAACGTAATGTACCGTAATTTTAAATTCAATAAATTTTATAGTGAAAAGAGCTTTAAAAATAATGAAACTGTAGGTCTTGGATTAAGCGACAGATCATTTTTAGAGCAGTCCTCAGACAAACTTGAAAAGCTTAAAAATCCATATTATGCTTTTCTTATTACCCTGAGCAGCCATTTTCCCTATGATGATGTAAAAGACTACGGGAATTTTAATGTTGGAAATTTGGAAGGAAGCCTGATTGGAAACTACATAAAAGCAATTCACTATACTGACAAACAGCTTGGGATGTTTCTCGACAAACTTGACAAAAATGGAGCCCTTAAAGATTCTGTAATTGTAATATATGGAGATCATTATGCAATCCCTAAAAACAAACAGGATCAGTTTCTCAAATTCTATAATAAAAAGTCACTTTCCGAGGTTGACTGGATAAAACTCCAAAAAGTACCTTTGATAATGCATTTTCCAGATGAAAAATTAAAGGGTGTAAACCACACTGTTTCTGGAGAAATGGATATTTATCCTACTATAATCAATCTTTTTGGTCTGAATTCAGATTATACTATGGGACACGATCTTTTCAATACAGAAAATGGAAATATTATTTACAGAGATGGTTCCTTCATAAACGGAAACTACTACTACATGTCAGAAAGCAACAATTTCTATGATCTGTCTTCCGGTAAAAAATTATCTGAAGACAAGAAGCTCAATAATGAGAAGGTAAACTATTTGAATCAGCTGAAGTATTCAGATGACCTGTTAAAACACAACCTTCTAAAAAAATGGCTAAAATAATATACAAAAAGGATGACGTTTATAAATGATTACAAATCTTATTTTTTTATGTACCGCAGGTTTTATAGCTGCTTTTGTAGATTCAATAGCTGGAGGTGGCGGCCTTATAAGCCTTCCTGCTTTCATGCTCTCAGGAATGCCTCCACACCTTGCTCTTGGAACAAATAAATTTTCATCTTCCTGTGCTTCTTTTACAAGTTCTCTTAAATTTGCACTGTCTGGAAACGTAGATTTCAAGCTGTTAAAATTTATTGCACCATTTACATTTATAGGAGCTGCAGTTGGTACTTCCGTAGTTTTAAAAATAAACTCTGCATATCTTAATTCAATAGTTCTTGTACTGCTGGTTTTTGTATCAATATACAGCCTCATTTCCAAAAACATCGGAAATGTAGACAATTTTTCAGGACTTACAAGGAAGTCAATAATTTTAGGTATGTGCTTTGCCGGAATACTTGGTTTCTACGATGGCTTCATAGGCCCTGGGACAGGCTCTTTCCTAATATTCGGATTAATATACATATATAAATTTGACTTCCTCCGCTCTGCTGGAAACGCAAAGGTCCTGAATTTCATAAGTAATATAACTTCACTTGTAATATTTGTGTTTAACGGTCAGATAGACTACAAGCTTGGGATACCGGTGGCTTTATCCATGGTTGTAGGAGCAAGGTTTGGAACAAAAATTGCAATTTTACGCGGTAGTAAAATAATAAAGCCCATATTTGTGTCAATTTCATTATGCCTTGCAGCAAAAATGCTGTACAGTGTTATTCACTAGCCTATCTGATTTATCAGGTTTGCCATCTCTATTGCAGACACTGCTCCATCATAACCTTTGTTTCCACCTTTTGTTCCGGCTCTCTCTATTGCCTGCTCTATATTGTCTGTTGTAAGTACACTGAATATTACAGGCATACCGCTTGAAATAGATATATTTGCAATCCCCTTTGACACTTCGTTTGACACATAGTCAAAATGAGGTGTCTGTCCTCTTATTACTGCTCCAAGGCATATTACTGCGTCATATTTTTTTGATTCCGTCATTTTTTTTGCAACAAGCGGTATCTCAAAGGCACCCGGAACCCAGCTTATTTCTATATCTTCATCTTTGGCACCATGTCTCTTGAGTCCGTCAATGCATCCTTCAAGAAGCTTTTTACCTATAAACTCATTAAATCTTGCAATTACTATTCCAAACTTTAAATTTTCTGCTATAAGATTTCCTTCATATATTCTCATTTTATCAATTAACAGGGATTAAAAACTCCTGTTAAAATTCACTCCCTTTCAAAAATATTATTATTTGTAAAATTATAATTTGAGAAGATGCCCCATTTTCTCTTTTTTGGTTTTCATGTATTTCTCACTTTGCTTTGATATTCCAACCTGTATAGGAACTCTTTCAACTATCTCAAGCCCATAATCTGAAAGTCCATCTATCTTTTTAGGATTGTTTGTTAAAATTCTCATTTTTCTTATACCTATATCTTCAAGTATCTGAGCACCTATAGTATAATCTCTCATATCTGCCGGAAATCCAAGTGCAAGATTTGCCTCTACAGTATCCATACCTTCTTCCTGAAGCTTGTACGCTTTCAATTTATTTGCAATTCCTATTCCACGACCTTCCTGACTTAGGTACAGAAGCACTCCTTCGCCTTCTTCCTGTATCTGTCTCAGTGAAGATTCAAGCTGTGATCCGCAGTCACATCTCAAGGAATGAAACACATCTCCTGTAAGACACTGTGAATGTACTCTTACAAGCGGCTTTTTTCCCTCGAAATTATTTCCCTTTACAAGAGAAACATGAGTTTTATGAGTTAATATATCTTCATATGCAGTAATTTTAAACTCACCAAATTTTGTAGGTAAATTTGCCGATGCAATTTTTCTTACAAGTTTTTCATGCTTTTTTCTGTAGGATATAAGATCAACTATTGTAACTATTTTCAAGTCATACTTTTTCGAAAATTCCATTAAGTCTTCTCGTCGTGCCATAGTCCCGTCATCTTTTATAATCTCACATATTGCAGCCGCACCTTTGAAACCTGCAAGCTTTGAAAGATCCACTGAAGCTTCGGTATGTCCAGTTCTGTCAAATACCCCATTTTCTTTTGCAATAAGCGGGAATATATGTCCCGGCCTTCGGAAATCATCCTTGGAATTTGAATTTGCAATCATATTTATTGTATTAGCTCTTTCAAAAGCTGATATTCCAGTTGTAGTATCTTTAAAATCAACAGTTACGGTAAACGCAGTCTCATGATTGTCCGTATTATTTGCAACCATGGGATCAAATCCAAGCTTCTCTGCTATTTTCTTTTCGACAGGTGCACATAGAAGTCCTTTTGCATGAGTTATCATAAAGTTTATATTTTCACCTGTTGCCTTTTCTGCAGGTATCACAAGATCCCCTTCATTCTCTCTTCCTTCATCATCTACAATTATAACCATCTTGCCGGATTTCAGATCTTTTAATGCTTCTTCAATCGTATTGAATTTATAGCTCATAATTATTATCTCCCTTCAAGTAATATATTTTAAAAATATTTAGTTTATTTGTTTTATTCTTAATTTTAGGTAAACCCATATTTTTCTAGAATGCTCATATTTACACATGATTTCATATTCGTATCTTCAAATTTTGGACTAATCATCCGTTCTACATATTTTCCAATCATATCACATTCTATATTTACATAATCACCAAGATGTTTGTAACTTAGAATTGTCTCCTGCTTTGTATGAGGTATGATTGAAACACTGAAGGAATTTTTGTTAATCCTTGCAACTGTTAAGCTGACACCATCAAGGCATATAGATCCTTTTAGTACAACATACTTCAAAATACTGCCGGGAGCCTCTATGCAAATCCAAGTGGATATATCCTCTCTATGGATATCACATATACTTCCCGTTCCATCTATATGCCCGCTTACCATATGACCGCCAATCCTGTCTCCAACTTTCAAAGCCCTCTCAAGATTCACAAGACTCGAGCATTTTAAATTTTTAAAACTTCCCATCCTTATAGTTTCCGCCATAACATCAACACTGAAAAAATCACTTTGAAATTTAACAACTGTAAGGCATGTACCATTTACAGCAATGCTGTCTCCAATATGCATGTCTTTTGTTATCTTTTTTGCCCTTATTGTAAGTTTTGATGAATTACTGCCTTTGGATACATCAATTATTTCACCTATTTCCTCTACAAGACCTGTAAACAAACCATCACCTCCCTACTTTACACAATATGCTTCCAGCATTAAGTCCTCACCTATGCGTTTAAATGACATATCTTTAAACTTTACTGCCATAGATATTTTGTCCACACCTTTTCCTTCCACAGAAGTTTTAGAATTATCTCCTCCAAATATCATAGGGGCTATAAAATAAACAACCTTGTCTGCAATTCCAGATTCAAGCACCGAGAAATTGAGCCTTCCGCCACCCTCTACAAGTATGCTGTCAATACCTTCCTTGCCAAGCTTTTTCACAAGATATTTAAGGTCAACTTTATCATCCTTTTCAGGACAGACAATGATTTTAACTCCCATATTTTCCAATTTTCTAAACTTGGATTTATCGAAATTTTCAGTACATGCAATCACAATGTCCCTGTCATCTAAAGTACCAAGTATTTTCGACGAGAGCGGTATTCTAATTTTAGAGTCAATCAAAATTGCCCTTGGACTTCTCCCTCTGCCGCCAAGCCTTGTTGTAAGCAATGGATCATCTTTAATTATTGTACCTATTCCAGCCATTACAGCTGTATACTTATTTCTCATTTCATGTACTTTTTCTCTCGACTTCTCCCCTGTTATCCATTTTGATTCACCATTTGAAAGGGCTATTTTCCCATCTATCGTAACTGCTGACTTTATTGTTACGAAGGGTATCTTTCTTGTAATATATTTCATGAATATTTCATTAATTTTGAAAGCTTCTCTTTCCATGATTCCGGTATGGACTTCCACCCCTGCATTTTCAAGCATTTTTATTCCTTTTCCCGAAACAAGTGGATTCGGATCCTTTACTGCAACAACAACTTTCTTTATGCCTGCTTCTATTACAGCTTTCGCACAGGGCGGGTTTTTTCCATAATGAGAGCATGGTTCAAGAGTCACGTAAAGCTCCCCTCCTCTAGCATCGTCTCCTGCCTCCTTAAGTGCGTATACTTCTGCATGAGGTCCTCCAAAGAATTTATGAAATCCCTTTCCCACAACTTTGCCGTCTTTTACAATTACCGCACCTACAAGCGGATTTGGACTTACAAAGCCCTCTCCCTTTACCGCAAGTTCAAGTGCCATATTCATGTAATACTTTTCTGTATCTTCATGTTTCATAAAATTCACTTCCATAACAAGAATAATTTCTTAAATTAAGTACACTAAAAATCCCCCTGAAAAACCTTCAGGGGGAATAATGTACAATTAATCATACATAAAAAACACATACAATAATTAAGCGTACTTACTTTCTTCCATCCAGACTTTACTGTCGGTACTGGAATTTCACCAGTTCTTAACTCTTACAAGCTCGCGGACTATACCGCCGATCGGGAATTTCACCCTGCCCCGAAAGTTAAATATTTAATTAATTATAATATATACTCATTATTCAGCATTGTCAATGTTTATATTATAGTTTTTTCAGCTATAATATTTACATTTGTGTCTAGAATGTTTTTTATTATGATCTCTCCACATTTAACAGGAAGTGTCACTCTTACGAATTTCAAATTGAAGCGAGTTTGCAATAGATTCAAGAATTAGATAGCAACTAACTGATCCAGCATCTAAAATTCCCCTAGAACGTTCTCCTAGCCTACTTGCTCTTCCAACTTTAGCTACCATATTCTTAGTTGACTGGCATCCTTTCTTTGCCGCATCCTTCAACTTTTCAAGAGAATCATAAAAGTTTTCATTATCTTTAATTGATTTTTTATAGGACTCTATAGCAGGAATCAACGTATCAAGCAATGTCTTATCTCCTATCTTAGCATTTCCTATATCCTGAACACCACTTAATGCTTCATCAAGCATATCTCCAAATACAACTTCATCTATTTCTTCTACATTTGATTTTTCAGCCATACTTTCAAAAAAGATTCCGTACAACGGGCCCATTGAGCCACCTATGTCTTCTAGAAGTGTTGAGGCTAAAACAGACAAACCTTGTGACATATTATATTTTTTCCCTTTTAGCTTTTGACTGCACATGGCAAAACCTTTATCCATATTAATACCATGGTCACCATCACCAATTTCTCCATCTATTTTGCTAAGAAAATCCTTATTATCGTGGATTGTATTAATTAAATTTTGTATCACTATAGCACAATCACTATTTTTAATAGACAATTCAACACCTCCCATTTATAACTGCTTCATTCCAACAGAATATACCGGCAAATCAATACATTTTTTTAGTTCATCATCCAGTTTCATAATCGTCAATGTTATGCCTTTCATATCAAGAGATGTAAAATAATCGCCAACATATGACTTATATATATTAATCCCTCTACTTTTAATTAAATCTTCAATTTTGTCATATACAATATACTGCTCCATTGCAGGCGTTGCACCAAGACCAGATAAAAGCACAACAACCTCATCGCCTTTTTGAAGATAAAAATCTTTAATTATAATATTAAACATTTCTTCAGCCATTTCATCGGCTCTCTTCAATGGCTCTACCTTAATCCCCGGCTCCCCGTGATGTCCTATTCCAACTTCCATACTGCCTTCAGCTATATCGAAATTCGGATGTCCAACAGCTGGTATTGTGCACGGAGCTATTCCTATTCCTACGGAACGTGTATTATCAATTGCCTTCTGTGATGTATTTATGACTTCATCAAGGCTTGCTCCCATGGCAGCCTTTGCTCCTCCAACCTTCCACATCAGAACTTCACCTGCAACTCCCCTGCGTTTTTTCATATCGCTTTTCGGTGCAGATGCACAATCATCATTTGCAACTACAGTCTTAACCTTAATTCCAATTGCCTCGGCTCTTCGCATGGCTATTTTCATATTCATGTTATCACCTGCGTAGTTTCCATAAAGGCACGCAACACCTTTGCCTGAATCAGCTTCCTTTATAGCATCCAAAAATGCTGACGCCGTAGGTGATGAAAATATTTCTCCTGCCGCAACCGCATCACACATGTTCTTACCTATATATCCAATAAAAGCTGGTTTGTGGCCTGAACCACCGCCTGTCACAATCCCTACCTTATCTTTCACTGGTGCATTTACATATTTCAATACTTTTGGATTTTTTGTTGGTAAAACAATATCATTATTTGCTTTTACAAACCCTTTTAGCATATCTTCAACCATATGATCTGGTTCATTTATAATACTATTCAACTATAATCACTTCTTTCTCTAATTTAACTGTTGAATACACAAAATTAAATACTTTCTGCGATTTGTTTCAAATTTGCAAGTCCATCAACTGCAAGTTTTTCACCTGTATCTGCAAGTTTTCTCCAAATAGCACAATTAGCATTCAATTCTTCAAAACCAGGATCAAATGACTCTATTACAAGAGGTCCCTTATACCCTATTTCAACAAGTGATGAAAAGAATTCATCAAATGGCACAAGACCAGTTCCTGGAACTCCTCTGTCATTCTCATTTACATGAACATATCCAAGATACTCTTTACCACATGTCTCAACCGCACCCCGAAAACTCTTTTCTTCTCTAATCATATGAAAGCAATCAAGATGAACTTTAATATTTTTAGTTCCTACACTTTTACAAAATTCAACTGCATCTTTAGCAATATTAAGAAAATGCGTCTCAAAACGATTTACACACTCAACACAAATCGTTACAGAGCCAGTTTTCTCCGCATATTCGGCAACCTCTTTCATACAATTTACACCCCAGTCCCATTCTTCACTGGTTCTTGGCTTTCCCGTAGTATATCCCCATGCTGCGTAATTAACACCGCCAAGAATAGGGGCATCAAGTTCATTGCATATATCAATTGCTTTTTTCATTGCCTTTACAGACGCCTTCCTTATAGTTGCATCAGGTGAAATAGGATTTGTATCGCGTGTAAGTGTTGTAGTACAAACACAATCTATTCCAATCTTCAAAAGTTCTCTTTTTACAAGCTCTGTTGGAAAACTATATGGATCTGAAATTGCAAAGTCTATTATTTCAAAGCCCAGTTCTTTAGCTTTTTTAATTATCCATAAATCTTTTTCAGAAAACTTTTCTGTCCATATAAATGTATCAACTCCAAATTTAAAATTCATATTAACGTCTCCTTTATTAAAATTATGAAATTTTAATACTGCCATCCGATATATCAGCTTCCTCATTGCCATCTTCAGGTCCATCTGAATTCACATCTACAGACTTCTTTAAAACAACAAGTACAATCGCCGTAGCAAGAGAACCAATAAACAATGCAAGAAGGAATGCTAGAGGATGACTCATGGTAACAATTGCAAACAATCCTCCATGCGGAACTGCTGAATCAGCGCCCCAAAGCATACTAAAGCCTCCGCCTACTGCACCACCAACTCCAGTTGCAATTACACAACGCACAACATCATTCATAACAATAGGCAAGCATCCTTCTGTTATCATGCAAATACCCATTGGAAAAGCAACCTTTAAATTTTCAATCTCTTCTTTTCTGTAAATGTTTTTTCTAAATATTTTCTGTATAAAATATGCCATAGCCATTCCAAATGGGGTAACCATAGATGCTATCATAAGTACAGTGACAGGCTCTTTAACTCCTTGAGACAATAGTCCAAGGCAAAATGCATATACAACCTTATTTATAGCTCCACCATAATCAACTGCCGAAAGTATTCCTATAACCATTCCATAAATAAACTTAGAAGATCCATTTAGATGTTCCAAATAAGTTTGTAACAAAAATGTTCCTGATCTAACCGGAATACCAATTACAAAAAACATCAAGAGTCCACAAATTGCAGATGAAATCAAAGGTATTATAAGCATAGGTTTTAATCCTTCTGCCCAATATGGTACCTTCAATTTTTTAACTACAAATCTAGTTATATATCCAGCTATATATCCTCCAATAAATCCTCCAAAGAAACCTGCTCCTATAGCTTTGGAAATCAATCCTATAATCACGCCTGGGGCAATTCCTGGTTTGTCTGCAATTGAAAATGAGATTCCTGTTGCTATAACAACAGGCAACAATCCCAATCCCAAACTTCCCATAGTACTAAAAGCATCAAAGAAGTGGAAACTTTTCGAAAAATCAGTTATTACTGTCCCCCCACCAATACTCCCAATAGCTAATAGAAAACCAGCAGCAACAACAACTGGAATTAGAAATGAAATAGCAGTCATGGCATGTTTTTTTAATTCCGCCAACATGTTAATTTCCTCCCTATATTTTTATTTTTTAATAATATCTTCAACTTTTTTAATAAATTTATTTGGTGACTTTATCACAGTATCAGTAGACACTTCAATCTTTTTTTTGCCTTTAAATCTTTCTGTGCCGGCCACTTGAATATCTGCTGCAATTATTACAACATCAGCCTCTTCAATATCCTTTTCATTCAATTTATTCTCTGTGCCTATAGTACCTTGAGTTTCAACATGAATTTCATGACCTGCTTTTTCTGCAGCCTTAATCAATTTCTCCTTTGAAATATAAGTATGAGCAATACCAGCAGCACAAGCAGTAATACCTACAATTTTCATAAATATACCCCCTTATTTTAAGTAAATACTTTCTTTATATCATCAACAGAACCTGCACCTAAAATTTCACTTACTTTATCGTCATCTCCAAGCTTAGAAGCTAACTCCGAAAGTAATTTCAAATGTTTTTTAGCATAGTCATTGTTATTGCAAACAGCAAATAAAAATACTACTTTAACTCCTTTATCATCTAATGTCTCCCACTTAATTTCTTCCTTAAGTTTTCCAATAGCTATACCTATTTTTTTTACAGAATCACTCTTACCATGCGGAATAGCAATGTAATTTCCAATTCCTGTTATACCTAAAGATTCTCTATAATATATATCTTTTTTAAAAGATTCTATATCATCAATATAACCCGCTGTCTTAAGCTTTTGAGATAAAAATGTTATTGCTTCTTCCTTGTTTTTAACCGACATATCGACACTAATAATTCTATCATCTAATATTTCACTCAAATCCATAGCAAACTCCTAATCCTCAATAATAAATTTAAAATACTTAGTTTTATCGGCATCATTAAATAAATCAATTTTTTGATCTACTACTTCTCTGCATGCTTTTATACATTCAGGGAACATAATATTAGGCTCTCTTATTTCACTTATATCATTACTTTCTATAATTTCTTTCAACTTTTTACAAAAAGCTACTTTAATATCACTCGAAATATTAATTTTTGATATACCCATTGCCACAGATTTAGCGATTTCATCGTCAGGGTTGCTTGATCCACCATGCAATACAAGTGGAATATCAACTGCCTCTCTTATACTCTGAAGAATATCCAATCTAAGTTCAGGTTTTAAATCTTTAGGATAAATGCCATGAGCAGTACCTATGGCTACCGCAAGAGAATCGACATTAGTCATATTCACAAATTCACTTGCCTTCTGTGGATCGGTATAAATGACATCTGTAACTCCACCCTCTATACTATTTCCAGTATCGCCTATTGTACCTAATTCAGCCTCTACAGAAACTCCAACTGGATGTGCTGCTTCTACAACTTTCTTAGTAATTTTAACATTTTCATCAAATGGCATTTTCGAGCTGTCTATCATAACTGAAGTAAATCCTAGTTGAATTGCATGGATTACTTGTTCAAAATTTGACCCATGATCCAAATGCAACACAATTGGTACTTTGCTATGATTGCATTCATAAATAACTTGTGAGACAAAACTATCTCTTAAAAAAGATAGCTCATCTGGATGAATTGCTAAAATAAACGGCGCATTTTTTTCTTCGGCACTTTCCATTACAGCTGTTAATAGTTGTCCTGATCCTGCATTAAATGCAGGAACAGCGAACTTATGTTCCTTTGCAACATTCAACATTTCCTTCATATCAATTAACATATAAAATCATCCTTTCAAAATTATTTTGCAGAGAAATGACTAACAAGTCTCGGATCAGTATATACATCTGAAGCATCATCACTATTTGAAGAAAATTCTGACACTATTGCGCCTTCCGGTCCTCCTGCAAACCAATGCGGTGTACCTGGAACCATTGTATATTCCTCACCAGGTTTTAATACAATCTCATGCTTTGAAGTATAATACTTTTCATCACCTTTAGGTGGTTTTATAGCTGGATTAATAGTTTCTTCACCAGGAACATAAACATAAACTATACCACTTCTACATCTAAATGTTTCCTGCTTTCCTTCACTTCCATCTTCTCTAACAGGGTGCTTATGTTCAGGGAATACCTGGCCTGGAAACATCAACATTTCTTTACCACAATACCTAGGCGTATTAACATAGACTAAAATTTGTGAACCAACCTCATCAACTTTTCCCAAACCAAAATCGGCAATCTCAATCTGGTCCTTTTCTTCTTCAGTTAAAGCTATATGAGCACCTTCAAACCATTTAACCGCACTTCTCCTTCTGTTTATTATCTCTTGCTCAGTCATAATAACATCTTCCTTTCAAAATTTTTTATTTTAAAAATATTTTATATATATTATCTGGCTTTTGAGCCAGCAGTAACCTTTTACATACATCATCATCCCCAAGCATACCTGCTATCTTCGAAACAATTTTAATATTATCATCTATTTCGTTGTCCTTTCTTACGGCAAATAATATAACTACATATACGGGTTCATTATCTAAACTTTCCCATTGTATTGGATTCTTGCTTCTACCTATAGCTATAGTTGTCCTATTAACAAAACTTGACCTTATATGTGGTATTGCAATTCCTCCACCTATTCCAGTAACTCCTAAAGACTCTCTCTGATTTATATCATCTAGGAACTTATCCACGTCTGATATAATTCCATATTTTTTCATGACATAAGATAGTTGAGTTATAGCTTCCAATTTATTTTTAACATTCATTTCCAAATTGATTGTATCCTTACTTATAATTTTTTTAATATCATCTAATTTTAAATTATCTTTGTCATTTTTAAATTCATCACACTTAATACCGTATTTGCATTTGTTAATAAACATTACAATTTCCTTGATAGTATAATTAGCTTTATAAAAATAATATATTGTTGACATAACCTCACTTATAATCTTAGTATCATCGGCCATAATATAAACTGTCATATGTTCTTTTAAACTTAAAGTATTCTTAAAATTAATTAATAAATTCAGACCATGAGTAAATGCTAACTTTATCTTTATTTTTTCACCAAAGGATATATCATTGAATTTAATCTCACAGCTATATTTTTTGTTTATATCATAAAACACCTCATCATCGGTTTTATTAAAATAAACGTTTTCTTTTGAAATATACTTGTTTATATAGTTGAGTCCAGCTTGTACATTTCTAAGGCTTTTAGGTCTATTGTCATAAGACAACATATTGGAAATGTTTATAACATCCTCTTCACTTAAAAATGCAGATACTATTATATACGGCTTCCTTATATGACATATTGGAACAGTCGAAATTACAAGATCAATATTATTCAAATTGTAATCTTTAAGCGCATATGCAGGAACTACATCACTAATTTCCCATTCAAAAAACGTTTTCTTTATTTTTGTCATTAATAGCTGAGATGTTCCAAAGCCACTCTGACATACTAAAATAACTTTTTTCTTTACAGGCATACGTTCTATCGCAGTTTCATAATAAACTGTCAAATAACCTATTTCATCAACTGGTATAAAGTTATAATTTACTCTGCATAAATCATGCAATGTAAATAGTACTGCTAATTTACAAACTTCCAACGTATCTGAACATTCTTTTTCTATATCTTCTAATAAAGGATTTGTTATCTTAATATTATTTTTTAATCTATTTAACATAGGACGTACATGTAAAAAAACGTCTTTCATAATTTTTTTGTCATTACAAATATTAATTCCCATAATTTTTTCTACATATTTACTCATATTCTCAGTAAATATTTTAGCTTTATAATTTAATTTATCCAAAATTAAGCTTGAATTTTCTTCTACATTTTTTATCAATCCACAAGATGCAAAATATTCATATAAATAATATACTTCTGATTCACCTAAACTAACTTTAAAATCTCGATTCATTGTTGTTACCATATTAAGCGCAACTTTGTAGGAAATTTGACTTTTTAAATCATAATCATCTTTAATAAAATCACTATTTATCTGCATACCGGCAATTCCTCTAGTAAGTGAAATAAGAATATGTGTAAGTAGATTAATATAATATGGATCATTTATGCAACAGTTATATTTTTTTTCTAATTTCATAAGGTAATTATTTACATAAATAATTTTATCTTCATCAAAAATCTCAGCTAATGCATTAAATGTAGATGGGTTTATTCTAGAACTTATATTTTTAAATATGTCATCGGTCTTGTAATCTAATTTTGAATATTCTATCATAAGCATAGATAATGTTCTTCTAATATTAATTTCACTGCCAACTAATATTGTGCCTTTAACACTCTTTTTTAGCTTCAAATTAAATTTACTAAACCATTTTTCAATGTAATTTATATCAGCTACTATACTTGTCTTACTCACATAATATATGTCAGAAAGTTTTTGTATGGAAGTAGCTGTATCTGAATCAAGCAACATATTCCGTGCTATTTCAAGCCTACGTTCATTAGTTGTAATTTTTTTGCACTTCGTCCTTTGAAATTTAAGGTCATTAACCAAAAGCCAACGTGCTGTCTTAACATTAATAATTTTTATTCCTACACCCCTTTTTCTATTAAGTAACACATTAAAGCTTCCCAAATACTTTTCTATTATTTTTAAATCTTTTTGTAATGTTTTACAAGAAGTTTTTAAAAAGTCAGCAAAGTAACTAATCGTTTTATATTCATTTTCTACTATTAAAAGATTTATAAATTTTATTTGACGATTATTTAAACTGTTCAATTTATTAACCTCTCTTATATCTTAACTTAATTACATGTTAGCATTTTATTTAGATCTATAAAATACCAAATAAGTTCCTTTAATTAGAGAATTTATGTGTCGTAACTAAGTACTATTTGTTTATATATGTAATATTTTTTAAAGTAAATTACTTAAAGCATTATTAATTATATATTAATGCTTTATAATGAAACTAAGTTTTATTTTCATTTCTTACCTTTATCTTAATCTTATCATCAATGTTATTCGTTTTCAAGATCATAATTTTTATTTATATGTTGTTTTTAGTATGTTTCTTTATTATTTTCTTTTATTTTCTTTTATTTTCTTAATGTTTTAAATTAAAATGTATCCAAATCGTAATTCAATAAAAAATAGTGAAAATAAATCAAAACTGCCCTTCTACAGTACATAAATAGTAATTATAAGGTATTTGCATATTTGGAAGTAACGATTAAAAATGATACTATAAATCTATAGTAAACAATAATTTTCGATAAAATTCAAAAAAATAATAATAGAAAGGATTGGTTCCAATGAAAATAGCTGTAGGCTGTGACCAAAATGGATATCAGTTAAAGCTCACTTTATTAAAATTTCTCAAAGAAAAAAATATCGAATATACGGATTTTGGCTCAAATGAGGGTGAAAGTATATATTATCCAAACATAGCTCTCAAAGTGAGTGAAGAAATAGCGAATGGTAATTTTGATCGTGGAATACTTATTTGTGGTACAGGCATAGGCATGGCGATAACAGCAAATAAAGTTCCCGGCATAAGAGCCGCTGTATGCCATGACATTTATTCAGCAGAAAGAGCTAAAAAGAGTAATAATGCTCAAATAGCTACTTTTGGTGCTGAAATAGTTGGTCCTTCCCTTGCAAAATACTTACTTAACATATGGCTAAACTCAGAATTTGTAGATGGAAGATCCACTCCAAAAATAAAACTTATAAACGAGATTGATAAAAAATTTAAAAAAGATACAAATAAGGCGGTGTAATCGATGAAATTATTTATAGATACAGCTAATGTAGATGAAATTAAACGTGCAAATGAAATGGGAGTAATTTGTGGAGTAACTACAAATCCATCACTAATTGCAAAAGAAGGAAGAGATTTTAAAGAAGTAGTAAAAGAAATAACTACTATTGTTGATGGTCCAATTAGTGCTGAAGTAACGGGATTGACTTCAGCTGATATGGTTAATCAAGCAAAGGATCTTGTAACGATTCATAAAAATATAGTAATAAAAATTCCAATGAATACCGAGGGACTAAAGGCTGTAAAAATTCTTTCAGAACAAGGCATAAAAACAAATGTTACTTTGATATTTTCTGCCGGACAAGCTCTTCTGGCTGCAAAAGCAGGTGCATCTTATGTAAGTCCATTTTTAGGAAGGCTGGATGATATCGGCATAAACGGAATTGAACTTGTAAAACAAATATCTGAAATATTCAATAATTATAATATACAAACAGAAATAATATCAGCTAGTATAAGAGGTCCTCTTCACGTTATAAATGCTGCAAAAGCAGGTTCCGATATAGCCACAATACCATATAAAATACTAATTCAAATGACAAAACACCCTTTAACCGATATAGGAATAAAAAAATTTCTTGATGATTGGAAATCAGTACCTAAAAATACTCCATCATAATTAAAAAAGGATGTGTTCTTCATGAATGAAAAAAATATTGATCAATTAGCTGTAAATTGTATACGCTTATTGTCAGTTGAAGCAATAGAAAAGGCAAAGTCCGGACATCCCGGACTTTGCCTTGGAGCTTCACCTATGGCATATACATTATGGGCAAAAGGAATGAAACACAATCCCAAAAATCCAAATTGGATAAACCGCGACAGATTTATATTATCAGCGGGACATGGTTCAGCCATGTTGTATTCCCTTCTCCTATTATTTGGATATGGTTTAACTATAGCTGATTTAAAACAATTCAGACAATGGGATAGCAAAACTCCAGGTCATCCAGAATACGGACATACTACTGGAGTGGAAACTACTACAGGTCCTTTAGGACAAGGAATAGCAAATGGAGTTGGAATGGCTATTGCAGAAGCCCATTTTGCAAAAAAATTCAATAGACCCGGTTATCCGATAATAAACCACAATACATACTGTCTAGCAGGCGACGGATGTATGATGGAGGGAATATCATCAGAAGCTGCTTCACTTGCAGGAACACTTGGTCTTGGCAAATTAATTGTATTTTATGATTCTAATAATATAACTATTGAAGGAAATACAAATATAACATTTACTGAAAATGTCGGTAAAAGATTTGAATCATATGGATGGCAGGTATTAAACATACGAGATGGAAATGATATAAATATTATAGAAACAGCTATTGATGTTGCAAAAAAAGAACATTCAAAACCAAGTTTAATAATAGTAAACACTCAAATTGGTTATGGATGCCCTGAAAAACAAGGCAAATCATCTGCACACGGTGAACCTTTAGGTAAAGAAAATATAAAAAGTACAAAGAAATTTTTAAACTGGGAATACACTGAAGATTTTTTTATACCAGAGAGTGTAAATAAACATATGACCAGTATTATAAGTAATTTGCAGATGTATGAATTTGAATGGAATAATTTAAAATCTGAATATGATATAAAATATCCTGATTTGTCAAAAAAACTTGACAAATATTATGCAAAACTCGATCCAAAATGTATAATTAATTGCGAAAGTTTATGGTCATTTAAAGAAAAAATGTCCACAAGAAACGCATCAGGCAATATAATAAACAGACTTGCCGATAAAATTCCAAATATGATCGGAGGCTCTGCTGATCTTGCACCATCAAACAAAACATACATGAATGATAAAGGTGATTTCTCAAAAAATAACCGACTAGGAAGAAACCTTCATTTTGGAATAAGAGAGCATTCTATGGCTGCAATTGCAAATGGAATATATCTTCACGGAGGCTTAAGACCATATGTTTCGACATTCCTAGTATTCAGTGACTATATGAAAGGTTCAATGAGACTTTCATCAATAATGAAGCTTCCTATAATATATATACTGACTCATGACAGCATAGGCGTAGGTGAAGATGGCCCAACCCATGAACCAATTGAACAACTTGCATCTCTAAGAAGTATACCAAACATGACCGTATACAGACCAGCTGACGCTAAGGAAACTGCAGCTGCATGGTATTATTCGCTTACAAATAAAAATGGTCCTACCTCAATAATACTTACAAGGCAAACTGTTCCTTTATACATGGAAACAAGTAAAGATGCTCTAAAAGGAGCATATATATTAAAAAAAGGTCATAAGTCAAAACCTGATATAATCCTTATGGCTTCAGGATCTGAAGTTGAACTCATATACAAAGCAGCAGAAGAACTGCAAAAAAAAGATATAAGTGCACGAGTAGTTAGTTTTCCTTCCTTTGAAGTATTTGAAATGCAAAGTATTGAATATAAAGAATCAATACTTCCTCATTCTGTAAAAAAAAGGTTGTCCATTGAAGCCGGCTCATCCATAGGCTGGTATAAATATGTTGGACTGGAAGGTAAGGTCATGTCAATAGATTATTTTGGAGCTTCAGCACCTGCAAATGAATTGTTTAAACATTATGGATTTACTACCGAAAATGTAATCTCAGAAGTTGAAAAGCTATTGTCATGTAATTAAACTAAGAGTGCCGATTTTATCGGCACTCCTTTACTTTTGTTTTCTTATATTTTCTCCCACTTCTTTACTATAAACTATTGCTGATCATGTGTCGCCATAACATTTATACCATGTTCTCTATATTTTTGAAGTACCTCTTCCTGTGAATTGCCATCAGTAATTATAGTATCAATTTGATTTAAATCTGCAAAACTCGAAATAGAATTAACTTCTAATTTTGAAAAATCAAGCATGGCAATAACCCTCTGCGCTCTCGATATCAAAAGTTTTTTCAATTCAGCTTCATATATATTGAACTCTGTAAGCCCCTGTTCAATCGTAAAACCTCTTGCAGATACAAAGGCTATATCAGCATTCATTTGAGAAATCAAATTTTTTCCAAGCAATCCTTCGATTGACCCAGATTTAGGTCTTACTACACCACCTACAAGAATTACATTTATGTTACTATTGTCTTTAAGCTCAAAAGCTGTGTATATCCCGTTTGTTATGACAGTAATCCTAAAATCAGTTTTACTCAAATACTTTGCAAATGACATTGCAGTGGAGCTTGCATCTATTATTATACATTGACCATCTTCCACAAATTCATATGCTTTCTTACCAATACAGTTCTTCTCAGATTGATTTTCACTTTTTCTATTTGGAAAACTTAAATCCTGCTGTATAGCCTGTGGCAGCACCGCTCCACCGTGTATCCTCTTTAAAAGTCCATCCTTTTCCAACTTGTTTAAATCATTTCTTACAGTACATTCGGAAACATTTATCAATTCACTCAAACTATGGGTTGTAATTTTTTTGTTCTCATATAATAGGTCTAATATTTTATTATGTCTTTCAAAAGCAAGCATATCACTTTATCTCCTTATCAATTAAAGTTATAAATAATATATTACGATAAAAAACGAAAACTATACTCTATTAAACAATTATATCAGATAATAAACATAATAAAAACCATAAATAATCAATTTTGTCCTGAAAGGTATCCTAGTGTATAATAAATTGACAAGTAATACTATAATTCTTTGAAAAGACTCAAATGTTTCTTCATTAGAAAGGACTGATTTCAAATGAAACTAAATAAAATAAATGGAAACACATATTATATAGATGCCCCAACAAATGTTGGAGTATACAAGTTCAAAAATAAAAACTGCCTTATTGTAGATTCAGGGCTTAACAATACCGCAGCAAAAAAACTGGATGATATACTTGCCTCAAACAGCCTTCATCCAAAATATATAATAAATACACACAGCCATCTCGATCACTGCGGTGGAAATCTATACTTCAAAAAAAACTATCCTGGAATCATAGTATACTCATCTATAAAAGAAAAGCTCTTTATGGAAAATGAGGATCTCCATCCTTCAATTTTAAGCTCCTCCTATCCAATAAAGGCTCTTAACAAAATCAACAAGCCTATTGAAGTTGACTACATAGCAGAGTATGGTATAAATAAAATAGGAGACGAAAAATTTAATATATTACCGCTTCCAGGTCATTCAATAGAGCATATAGGTATGGTTTCAAATGATAGAGTATGCTTTCTCGGTGATTCTATATTCAGCAGTGAAATACTTGAAAAATACTCATTTCCATACTTGTACAACATATCCGACACCATAGAAACATTAAATAGAATAAAAGAAATTGATGCAGACTACTTCCTAATAAGCCACTCCCGCGGAATTGTCTCAAAAAACGATATTTCAGAACTTGTAGACAAGAATATAACAAATATTGAAAACTACAAAAATGAGCTGCTTGAGCTGCTCGAGCAGCCTCTAACCCGTGAAGACATTCTTGAAAATATCTCCATATTAAATAATCTTGATTTGAACTTCAATGAATATTATCTTGACTTCGCAGGAGTTTCAGCTTTTATATCATATCTCTATAATGAAAGACTCATAGACTACTCCATAGAAGACGGAAAATTATACTACTTTAAGGCAAAGTGAAAAGGGACACTGTTTAATCAAACAGTGCTCCCAAAACCTTATTTCCATCCCTGCTTATTACACCATAATTATACACCCCTATAAGATTTCCCTTGTATTCAACAGTTTTCTTCTTTGTGATTTCAGTCACTGTGTTCTCGGATGGATTATTTACGCATATTCTTCCATCTCTAATTACGTATATATTTTTCCTGTTTGTTTGCTTGGAAAGATTATATACTTTCCAGCTGCTTCTTTCCTTGTTCAAGTCTTCAACAAATATTTTATTTATATTGTCGTCATTTCCATTTCCTATGTATACCCTCTCGTTATCATCCGTACCAAGCAAATAATGCATCGCATTTTCGCCTGTTGCAATTACATCTCCTCTTTTACCGACTCTTATTCTATTCGCACTCCTGTCTTCATAAACAACCTGATCTCCATCTTCATTGTTTATTGCAGATATATTCCCAAGTTCTATTCCTCCAAAATTAATTTTGTTCAAAGCAGTCATACGGTCTATTCTATATATTCTTGCAGCTTCTCCCTGCGCACCTGATGTCACATAAGTCACATTGCTCGCACCTGAAAATGCTACATTTTTAACTTCATAGCTGCTGTCTGGAAGGAGTATCTCAAGCGGCTCGTTTGAGGAGTTCTTTCTCTCTTCTGTAGAATTCCTCTTGGCATCATATGCTACAAATTTAAGATAACTTGAACCTCCCCGTGTAAACTTCTCCAGCATGAGGATGACATCACTTTCAAGATCCCATCTATAATATGAGAGATCTGAATCATCATCAACATCCACTTCCTTCTTGTCATTATTTTCTGTATTCACAACATATATACTTCCATCCTCATAGTAGGAAACATAGTTCCCATTATGTGATATTTTTATATTCTCTGCATCATCAGGAACCTTTACCTTTATCTTTGTCTTTGCTTCCCTACTTGACGTATCAACTTTTTTTATATTAAAACTTCCCTGGTTTTTTACATAAAATTTATCTACAAAGAACAGCCCTGCCATTTCAAAAATCAAAGGTATCAAGGTCCACACAATAATTCTCTTAAGTACTTTCATTAAAACTACACTCCTTCTAAGGTTCTACATAAACTGCAGTAGCTACTGTTCTCTCACCATTCCAGTCGCATGGTGTGTTTATTACCTCTCCATTGTAATACATAGTTGCAGATGAACCTCCATCAAGGTCTGCTGCATTTACCACACCTCTTTGCATCATTATGTTCTGAACTTCATTTATAGTAGCACCAAGTTTTATCCCTTTTCTGCCATCTATTACAAGAAGTACAACAGTACCATCTTCCTTCTGCCCAATGGCAGTTCTGGGATTACGTCCTTTGTCACCATTGAAAACAGTTTTTCCATTTATTATAAGTGGATTGTTGAAAGAAAGTGCTTCCTTTACTCCCTGATTTAAGAGTTCTTTAAGGCTATGATACCCTACTATCAACTTTCCAGACGAGTTGAATGCAGATACACTTAACTTTTCATCTGAATTTACACTTTTATTTATGCTTTTTCCTTTTGATATTACAATTCCTTCAGGATATGCGCCAGTACCTGTCCATAATTTTCCATTTGATGCTTTGTCCTGAAATCCCCCGCCATTTATTGCTGCAACTGCATTATTATCTCTGGCTATTTCACTTGTCTTTTCTCCAACTTTTCCGAGATGCTTTGTATAGCCTATTTTAACTCTTGTTGGATCTTTAACCTCAAGTATATACCCATCAAATCTTGTACCTGGTATTTCATATTGCTCTATTCCCTTGTCGTTCCTGTGCTCTATATTTACTCCTTCTTGATTTTCCTCCTGTTTTCCATCTACTTCTCCTGTCGCATTTTTATTCATTATCTCATTTATCTTGTCTTTCGACAAAAACGTAGTTGCTATGTACTGATGTGTGAAAGTCTTCATTGCAGTGCTTACAACCATATCCCTTACATCTGTAAAGGGCCCATAAAAAACAAGAAGTGGTGCTGCTACAATGAATACTATAATCTCATATATTATAAAAAATACGAAATTTCTAGAAACTTTCTTTTTTCTTTTGCGCTTTTTCATGCAATTACCTCCACAAAATAGGTGTTATCTTACTGTAAACAAACATTACAAATAATATTTTACTATTATTCTTAAGTTATTTCTACTAAAAAAGTAATTGTAAAACATTTGTAACTTTTCTATGTATACTTTAAAAGCACTCTGGACAAACATCCAAAGTGCTTTTAAAGTTACTCTCCTATATCATTCCTAAAGTATTTTCCGCTAAACCTTATCTTTTCAAGATCATTATAGGCACTTTCGACAGCTTCGTTGAGATTTGATCCTGTGCCATAAGTACACAATACCCTTCCGCCGGATGTCTTGAACTTTTCATTTTCAAATTTCACACCTGCTGCAAATAAATTTTGAACATCTTGAATTCCTTTTATTTCAAATCCAGTTTTGTAATCCATAGGATATCCTTTTGAAACGGCAACTACACAGCAGCATGCTTCATTTTTCCACTTCAAGTTGAATTCCGAAAGCTTCTCAGAGAGACAGCTTTCCACAAGGTCAACAAAATCACTTTCCATAAGTGGAAGCACTGCCTGTGTTTCAGGATCTCCCAGTCTAACATTGTACTCAAGAAGATATGTGCCCTTTTTAGTTATCATAACTCCAAAGAATATTACACCCTTGTAATCAAACTCTTCATTTTTTATTCCATCTATAGTAGGCTTGAGTATTTTTTTATCAAAATCCTCCAGCACTTCTCCAGTACAATATGGATTAGGTGCTATTGCTCCCATTCCTCCCGTGTTAGGACCTTTTCCCCCATCATATATCTGCTTGTGGTCTTTTGCTGATATAAAAGGCACTATTGTCTTTCCATCAGTTACAGAAAGTATGGAAGCTTCAACTCCTTCCAGGAACTCTTCTATTATTATTTTTCTTCCAGAACCCTTGAATATATCATTTACCATAAACTTTTCTATGCTCTTAAAAGCCTCTTCATAGTTTTCACATATGGCAACACCTTTTCCAGCGGCAAGTCCATCCGCTTTTACAACTATAGGATAACTGCACTTTTTTATATATTCAAACGCAGGTTTTGAATCTTCAAAGCTCTCGTATTCCGCTGTTTTAACCCCGTACTTTTTCATAAAAGCCTTTGCATATCCCTTGCTTCCTTCAAGCTGTGCACCCCTGGAATCCGGCCCGAATATTTTAAGTCCCTTAGCCTTGAACTCGTCAACAATTCCATATACAAGAGGAACTTCGGGCCCAACTATAGTAAGGTCTACATTATTTTCAACTGCAAAATTTGTTAGAGCCTGAACATCATCATCATTTACATCTATATTTTTACATTTCTGTCTTCTTGCCGTTCCGCCATTTCCTGGTGCACAAAATATAGTTTCAACGTTTTGGTTCTGTGAAATCTTCCATGCAATAGCATCTTCTCTTCCCCCTGAGCCAACTACAAGTATCTTCAAAAAAATCCCCCCATTTAGTGTTTAAAATGTCTTACTCCTGTAAATACCATGGATATGCCGTTTTTATTACAGCCATCTATTGATTCCTGGTCTCTTATTGAACCACCCGGCTGGATTATTGCTTTTATGCCGTGCTTTGCAGCTTCTTCTACTACATCTCCAAAAGGGAAAAATGCATCTGATGCAAGAATAACTCCGTCACCTGCTCTATCAAGTGCATGACATGTAGGCCATATTCTATTTACCTGTCCTCCGCCTATTCCTTTCGCCATAAAGTCCTTTACAACTACAATAGCATTTGATTTTACATATTTACATATCTTCATTCCAAATATCAAGTTGTCTATTTCATCTTTGGAAGGTTTTTTCTCTGTTACAACTTCCATTTTCTCTGCAAACTTTTCATCCTTTGACTGAAGAAGTATTCCTCCATCAACTTTTGCTATTTCAAAATCCGATGTAGGCTTTTCAGTGCACTTTATAACCCTTAAATTTTTCTTCTTTCTCAAAACCTCCAGCGCATCTCCTGAAAAATCAGGCGCTATGACTATTTCAAGAAATATCTTGCTTATTTCCTCGGCGGTTTCCCTGTCAAGCTTTCTGTTTACAGCTACAATTCCACCAAATATTGAAGTTGAATCACACGCATATGTCTTCTTGTACGCATCAAGAAGTGTAGAACCCAGTGAAGCACCACATGGCGTGTTGTGCTTTACTCCTACACAGCATATTTCCTCAAATTCATTTACTGTTTTCCATGCAATGTCCATGTCCTTTATATTGTTGTAGGAAAGTTCTTTCCCGTTTAACTGTTCAAAATTTTTCATAGGTGCATTTCCAACTGTTTTTGTATAATAAGCTGCACTTTGATGTGGATTTTCGCCATATCTTAGACTTGAATTTTTTCTATATGAGAGTGAAAGATATTCAGGATATTCTTCATTCAAAAGGAAATTTGAAATTGCAGCATCATATGCTGACATTAAATTAAATACCTTTCCTGCAAACTTCTTTCTAGTGTCAAAATCAACTTCACCGTCATTTTTTAAACTTTCTATTACCCCATCATAATCCTCTACATCTGTAAGCACAATAACATCCTTGAAATTCTTAGCTGCCGCCCTTATCATTGTAGGTCCGCCAATATCTATAAATTCAACCTTTTCCTCAAAACTTATGTCACTTGCCGCCTTGTCAAAGAATGGATACAGATTTACAACTACCATGTCTATTGGAGTTATGTTCTTTTTTTTCAAAGTATCCATATGCTCCTTGCTGTCACGCCTGGCAAGTATACCTGCATGTATTACAGGATGAAGTGTTTTTACTCTTCCGTCAAGTATCTCTTCAAAACCTGTTATGCTTGAGATTTCAACTGCCTGTATGCCATTTTCACACAAATATTTGTATGTACCACCTGTAGATATTATTTCCACATCTTTTTCAGTTAAAGCCTGTGCCAGTTCAAGAAGGCCGCTCTTATTATAAACACTTAACAATGCACGTTTTATCATATATTTATAACCTCCACACTTTTTATAAAAATAAATAGTCCTGTTAATCCAGAATGCTTACTCTCCTGCCTTCTACCTTTACTTTGCCAAGAGAAATAAGTTTCACAACTTCTGGAAGTGCCTTATGTTCTTCTTCAAGTATTCTTTTCTGCAAACTTTCTGCTGTATCTTTAAAATATACAGGAACCGTTCTCTGAATTATTATAGGACCGCTGTCAGTGCCACCATCTACAAAATGTACTGTACATCCAGACACCTTCACTCCGTATTCAACAGCTTTTTCATGCACCTTCATTCCATACATTCCATTTCCACAAAATGCTGGTATCAAAGATGGGTGTATGTTTATTATTCTATTTTCAAACTTCGAAATCAAGTCACCTTCAAGTATCGAAAGCCATCCTGCACACACTATAAGGTCAACTTTTCCATAAAGCAGTTTCAGTATACAGGATGAAATATCATTCCCGTATACCTTTCTGTCAAATACATAAGTATCTATTCCATTTTTCTTAGCCCTCTCAAGTGCATATGTCCCTTTTCTGTCACTTATAGCAGCTTCAATCGAACATCCTTTAAGATATCCACTGTTTACACCATCTATTATAGATTGGAAATCAGTACCTCCTCCAGAGACCAAAACTGCTATCTTAAACATACTTCTTTATCTCCTCTTTCCACATTTCCTATTACATAAGCTTTCTCACCTAAATCAGAGAGTTTACGAACTATCAGGTCAGCATCCTCACGTGCAGCACATACAACAAAACCAATACCCATATTGTAAGTATTATACATTTCTTCTTCCGGCACACCAAGCTCAATTATATGCTTGAATATCTTTGGAACAGGAAAGCTTCTCTTATCTATAATAGACGTAAAATCTTCCTTGAACATTCTTGGTATATTTTCAAAAAAACCACCGCCTGTTATATGTGCCATAGCTTTAATTTGAAAATTTTTAAGCAATTCCCGTACAGGTTTCACATATATTTTTGTTGGAGTTAAAAGTTCCTCTCCAATAGTTCCATTTAAAAAAGGAGAATCCAGATCTTTAACTACTTTTCTTACAAGCGAGTATCCATTGCTGTGTACACCACTTGATCCAATTCCTATAAGTACATCTCCGCCTTCAACTTTGCTTCCATCTATTATCTCATCTTTCTCTACAACGCCTACAGCAAATCCTGCCATGTCATATTCGCCTTCATCATAAAATCCAGGCATTTCGGCAGTCTCGCCGCCAATCAGCGCACATTCCGATTGAAGACATCCATCCGAAACTCCCTTTACCATATCCGATGCAACTTTTGCATCAAGCTTTCCACAAGCTATATAATCAAGAAAGAATATCGGCTTTGCTCCATGACACAATATGTCATTTACACACATTGCAACACAATCTATCCCCACAGTATCATATTTCTTTTCATGAAAAGCTATCTTGAGTTTAGTACCAACCCCGTCGGTACCTGATACCAACACGGGATTTTTATAGGCACCGAGTTCGAACATACCTGCAAAACTTCCAAGACCATTTAAAACCCCTGGAATAAATGTCGATTTTGAATATTCCTTCATTAGCTTTACTGATTTATATCCTTCTTTTATATTGACGCCGGAATCCTTATAGGTTACCACCAGTGTATCACCCCTTGAAAATATTTATTCATACGAACTAATTTATACCATGCTTTTACTGTATTCCTTGTCCGGTGTAGACATTGGATATTTACCATTGAAACATCCAAGACAATAATCCTTGGTTTTCTTTTTTCCAAAGGATTCAACCATTCCTGGAATATCTATATATGCAAGACTGTCTGCACCTATTTTCTTTCTTATTTCTTCAACAGAAAAATTTGCCCCAATCAATTCTTTTCTATAAGGCGTATCAATTCCAAAATAACATGGGAACTTAACTACTGGTGAGGAAACTCTAAAGTGAACCTCTTTTGCACCTGCACGTCTCAAAACTTGTACAAGCCTTTTGCTCGTAGTTCCCCTTACAATTGAATCATCCACAATAACCACTCTTTTGCCTTCAACATTCATCTTTAAAGGATTGAGCTTCACAGATACAGATTTTTCCCTGAGTTCCTTTGAAGGTGCTATAAATGTCCTCGCTATATACTTATTCTTTATGAATCCTATACCGTACGGTATTCCCGAAGCCTCTGCAAAGCCTACTGCTGCAGGTATTCCAGAATCCGGAACACCTATTACCACATCTGCCTCCACAGGACTTTCCCTATATAATATTTTACCAGCTTCAACTCTGGATTTATATACATTTATTCCATCTATGGTACTGTCTGGTCTTGCAAAATAAACATACTCAAAAGAACATGTTTTGCATTCTATAGCTTCAGTAAACCTGTCAGATTTCAATCCACTTTTGTCTATAGTTACAATTTCCCCTGGAAGTACATCTCTTACAAAATCCGCTCCTACAGCATCTAACGCACAGCTTTCAGAACACAGCACATAATTATCATTTATTTTTCCAATACAAAGCGGTCTGATTCCATTAGGATCTCTTATTCCAATGAGTTTGTCTTCAGTTAATACAACAAGTGCATACGAACCTTTTATGTTTTTTAAAGAAGATGAGATGGCATCTTTCAAATTACTCTCTTTACTGTCGACTATAAGGTTCAATATGACTTCAGTATCAGCTTCACTCTCAAAACAGCAACCATATTTTGAAAGTTCATCTTTTACAATTTTCGCATTTACAAGATTTCCATTGTGAGCTATGGCAATACTTCCATTTTTGTAGTCTTTTAAAATTGGCTGCGCATTTTCAATATTGCTGGAGCCTGCTGTAGAATATCTTACATGTCCTATTGCACTTTTACCTTTCAAGCTCTGGAGTCTTTCCCTGTCAAACACATCAGCCACAAGTCCCATTTCTTTGTAGCATTCAAGCTTTTGTCCGTCTGAGACGGCTATTCCCGCACTCTCCTGTCCTCTATGCTGAAGTGCATAAAGGCCATAGTAAGTTATAGAAGCCACATCCATATCATCATTCGTACAAAATATACCAAATACTCCGCATTCTTCTTTAAGCTTATCCTCTGAAATGTGCATTAGATTCTTTCCTTTCTCTATCAATTATTTACTGCTGATTCTGCTTAATATTTCCTCGTAAGCTTCCTTTACATTTCCCATATCTCTTCTAAATCTGTCTTTGTCTAGTTTTTCGTTTGTCTTTGAATCCCAGAACCTGCATGTATCCGGTGATATTTCATCGGCAAGAAGTATCTTTCCATTGAACTTTCCAAATTCAAGCTTAAAATCTATAAGCTTTATGCCCTGTTTCAAGAAAAATTCCTTTAAAACTTCATTTATTTTAGAGGTCATCTTGTATATGGTGTCAAGCTCCTCCTGAGTTGCATATCCAAGTGCAAGTGCATGGTAATCATTTATAAGAGGATCTCCAAGATCATCATTTTTGTAACTAAGTTCAAATACAGTAGTCTTAAGAGCAGTTCCCTCTTTAACTCCCAGTCTTTTTGCCATGCTTCCTGCCGCTACATTTCTTACGATAACCTCAAGCGGAACTATCTCAACCCTTTTGCAAAGTTGTTCCCTGTCACTGAGTTTCTTTTCAAAGTGACTCTCTATTCCATGCTTTTCAAGAAGTTCAAACAACATCGAAGTTATTGTATTGTTCAAAACACCCTTGTCGGATATCTGCCCCTTCTTCTCACCATTAAAGGCAGTTGCATCATCTTTGTAATATATTATAACTTTTTCCTTATCTTCAGTTTCATATACCTTTTTTGCTTTTCCCTCATATATCATCTTTCCTTTTTCCATATTATAATTCAACTCCCTCTCCGTTTTCTCTAATAAATTTTTCTTTCATATTTTTTCTATACTCAACTAATTTGGATTTTAGTTCTGGATATTTCAATGATAAAATTTCCACTGCCAGCATTCCTGCATTATAGCTGTTGTTTATTCCGACTGTAGCTACAGGTATTGCTTTTGGCATTTGAACTATGGAAAATAATGAATCAAGCCCTGAAACTGCTGCATTTATCGGTATTCCTATAACAGGGATCGTAGTATTTGCTGCAATAACTCCTGGAAGATGTGCCGCAAGTCCGGCCCCTGAAATTATACACTCGCATCCATTTTCTTCAAGATACTTTACTGTCTCTACAAGTTTCTCAGGAACCCTGTGTGCAGACAATACATATGCCTTGTATTCAATGCCAAACTCTTTCAATGCCTTTGCTGCACCTTTCATCTTATCCGTATCAGAACTGCTTCCAAATATAATTGCTACCTTCATTTTAATCCTCCTCAAATTTTTCAAATATAATTGATTTAAAAATATAAAAAAGGCCCCAACAAATCCATAATTGAATCCAGCGAAGCCTTGAACAGACAAAACAATTTGCAACTTGACGTAAAACATCAAGTTACTAAAACTCTATCCATAGACGGGAAATTTACGGCTTCCTGTAGAAACTCCTAAACCTCATTATTAGGATTATATGGACTACTTAATATTTATGATATAATTTATATTAACACATAGGATTGTATAATTCAATATATTATTTTAAATATGTATTGTAATATTCGTATATCAGCAGTCAAGTAATGTATCTCTATAAATAACGTTCGGGATGGTACGTACATTAATATTTTTATGAATATGGAGGTAATATTTTGAAAAAAATTGTATGTATAGGTGACAGCCTTACAACCGGATATGGAGTTTTTAAAGAAGATTCATGGATAAACAAATTAGGACAAGACTCCGGACTTGAATTAATAAACAAAGGTATAAACGGAGATACCACAGCCGGTATGCTTTCAAGATCATTCAAAGATGTGGTAAATATAAAACCCGACTTCGTATTTATAATGGGTGGGACAAATGACATAATGTCAAATATGTCTCTTAAAAATACAGAAAATTGTATATGTGAGCTTGCAGATGAAGCATTAAAATACAACATAACACCAGTAATCGGAATCCAGCCTCCGATAATCGGCAGCATGGCATATATCCACTGGAGCCACGATGCTGATTACCGCAAAATAAAACAGCAGCAGATAAAATATAAAAACTGGATCATTTCCCAATGCCGCCGGCAGAAAATCAAGTATATTGACTTTTTTGAACTTTTTTATTTTGAATTAAAAACTACAGCTCCAGACGAACTATTCATAGATGGGATTCATCCCTCAAAAAAGGGACACAAATTGATGGAAGATCTTATGATCTCAAAATTCACGGAAACATTCAACTTCAAACATGCCTAAACTTTTTTAAGCATGTTTGAAATGGAGTATTTCCAAACTGCAGGTATTTCCCTAATATAACCTAATATTTCATGTCCTTTATATTCTGAAACAAAAACTCCTGAATAAGTTGCTTGCATTTTCTGGCTGGAAGCTTCAATTGAAGCTCTTTTCAAGTGATACTTGTTTGAAACTACAACTGCACTCTTGAAACCATTAACTTTCATTATAGCTTTGGAATTTGCCAGATTTTCCTGTGTGGAATAAGATCTTTCTTCAGCTATTATCTTTGAAGCATCAATTCCTTTATATACCAGATAATTTTTCATGGCAGCAGCCTCCGATATATTCTCTCCGCTTCCCCTTCCACCTGAAACAATTATATAGCTTCCATATCCTTTATTGTAAAGTCTCAGCCCTTCTTCAAGTCTTGCTTTTAAAAATGGGCTTGGAGTAGTTCCATACACCCTGCATCCAAGAACTATTATGCAATCAGATTTCTGCGGTTTTGAGTTTTCTCCAAAAAATATAACCTCAAATTCCGTAAGCAATACTGCTACAAATAAAACAGTAGTGAGACACAATGCCGCCTTCACAGATTTTCTCATACAAAACCCACCTGTCTTTAATATATAATAAGATGTTACTATCATAGTTTATAACAGATGACATTTCAACTGCACAGGCTCATAATTAATATTTTATTAAACTATGTATTTAAAAAAACAAAATGGATGGCTGAATATGAGCCATCCATTTTAGGCATAAACCGTTAATTCCAATTTTTATGAAATCAGTGCAAATCTCAATATAAATAATACTGCGAGTACATATACTATAGGACTAACTTCCTTGTATTTGCCTGTAACAACTTTTACTATAGGATAGAATATTATAGCCGCTGCAATTCCATTTGCTATACTGTAACTGAAGGGCATAAATGCTATTGCAAAGAAAGCTGGAAGCGCCTCTGTAAAATCATCAAAATCAATTTTAGTAACTGCACCCATCATAAGCACCCCAACTATTATAAGTGCAGGTGAGGTTGCTTCTGTAGGTACAATTCCAACAAGTCCGCTGAAGAAAATTGAAAGTATAAAAAGTATTCCAACTGTAAGTGAAGTAAGACCTGTCCTTCCACCTTCTGTTACACCGGACGTTGATTCTACATATGTACTTACAGTACTTGTACCAAGCATTGATCCTACAGTAGTTGCAACTGCATCTGAAAGAAGTGCCTTGTGCATGTTCCTTACTCTTCCGTTCTTATCAAGCATCCCTGCCTTCTGTGCAGTTCCAACAAGTGTACCTATAGTATCAAATAAATCAACAAGTGTAAAAGTTAAAACTACCATGACTATACTTGTTAATGCCCCCATGATACCTGCTTTTCCAACTCCAAGCAGTCCATTAAAATCAAAAGCAAACATTGTAGGTGCAAGTGATGGAGGTCTGCTTATAATATGTATACCTGTAAGATTGGTTACACCAAAAGGTATGCCTACTATAGTAGTAATTATTATTCCTATAAGTATTGCTCCCCTCATCCTTCTTGCCATTAATATTGATGTTATAAGTACACCTATTATTGCTACAAGAACATGTGGTGTTGTAAGTTTTCCAAAAGCAACAAGCGTCGATGGATCAGATACAACAATACCTGCATTTTTAAGTCCTATAAGTGCTATAAAAAGTCCTATACCACCTGATATAGCAAGTTTTAAATTTTGAGGCAGTGCATCGACTATTTTTTCTCTTATTGATGTAACCGTAATTAATATAAAAATTATTCCAGAAACAAAAACAGCTGCAAGTGCCTGATGCCATGTATATCCCATTCCTATGCAAACACTGTAGGTAAAAAATGCATTAAGTCCCATTCCCGGTGCCTGTGCAAAAGGAAGATTTGCATAAAGTCCCATTATAATTGTTCCTACAGCAGCAGCTATACACGTAGCCGCAAATATTGAAGCCACTATAGGATCGTTTATTGACGAAATTCCCGCCTTAAGTGCAGCATCACCAACAAGCCCTTTTGTGTTCATACCAGCCTGCATAAGTACACTAGGATTTACAAAAATTATATAGGCCATTGTTATAAAAGTAGTTATACCTGCAAGAATTTCCGTCCTAACAGTAGTATGATTCTCAGAAAGTTTAAAATAATCCTCTAAAAAAGATTTTTCATGTCCACTTGAACCCTTAGGTTGTTCCATATATTTCTACCTCCAATTTTAAAATAAAAAATTTTAAAGTTTAGGCAGGATTGAACCCACCTAAACTTTTCTAATTACCTAATGGATTCACCCATAGTCAGGAATTTTGGCTTCCCGGTAGAGACTCTTGAACCATATTATCAAGATTATATAGATGATACCTTAATATTAAATTTACATTAAACAAGAAATTTATAAATTTCTTATTTATAATATCACCCATGACTTTTAAAGTCAATATATTTTCTTAAAAAGTAATCTAATATTCTATGCTTTATGTACTATACCATCATTATAGATATAATAATTCGTATTGTAACGAATTATTATCAAAATTCAAATATACTATTTATTTACCATATCAAGTATTTTTTGTCTATTTTGACCTTCTATCTTATACAATGAAAATATCATATCATCAAGTTCATTCTCCAATGCAATTTTCATATCCTGACTTTCGCATGAACTTATACATGATACGGTTCTTGAAATCTTTTTCTGTAATGATTTCGTACACTTTTTTACAGGTATTCTCTCAAGTATGTATTTTTTTATTTGAGGCATTGATTTGCAATTTGTAACAAGGAAATTTCTATAGTACCACTTTATAAGTTTTGAATTCAATATTCCAAGAACATACTCTGCCTCAAAGTTATCATCGCATATTATTCCGTAAAGTGACTGCTCTATTATACATCCACTATAATCTATAGCAGCAATTATATCTTTTCCTGTTTTTCTCATAATTATTTTCTTTTTAAATTTAAGTTTTTTTATATCTCTGGTACCGCCCTTTATATTTTCCTCTTTAAATTCATAATAAAACTTTTTCACAACAGCATACTTTTCTATGCTTTTACCCCTTAGTATACATGTTTGGCAAGTGCTCAATCTTTTCTCTGAAATTATGGAACTTTTTCCTATAAACCCTGTAAATGTAGTAGCCATGTCTCCTAAAAACACACTTTGAGATTCAATTTTGTATTTTATATCGCAAAACTTTATATACACAATTCCATAAAAACACATATTGAGGCTTCTCATGTAACTTTCCTGTTTCACAATACATGAATCCTTGCCTTCTTCTACAACTACACCATTTTTTAAGTTAAATTTTTTCTGCATTATAAAAATCATGCAATCCGTATTTATCCCGGGAAACTCAATTCCAAATGCAACATATACTATATTGTAGTTTTCAAGTATTTCCTTTCTAAAATCCCTATAATACAGATTTTTTGCAAACCTGTCTGGAATTACAAATCCAAGTTTCCCTTTCTTCTCAAGTACTTCAATTGATCTTTTTATAAAATACTCATATAGATTTGGAAGATACCTGTTTCCATGATATTCATTCATGTAGTATTCTAGAAGCTTTTCATCCGCATTGTTCCCAAATTTTCTACTAAGCGATACCCATGGAGGATTCCCTACAACATAATTGTATTTTCTACCCCAGAAAATTGATAGCTCATCTTTTGAAGAATTTTTTTCCCACCTTACAAGACTATTGCAACATACTATATTAATTTGCTGCAGGTTTTTATTTCCAGACACTCTTATTAAATTTTCTTTTGCAATTTTAACGGCTTCTGCATCTATATCCGCACCATATATGCAATTTTGAATTATATGATAACTCAGATTTTTAATATTCCAGTAATCATATCCATATATCTCACATGTTTTTTGATTTCTAACTACTTTATATGTAGATGAATTAAATTTTTTTCTTAGATCTGAAAGTCTTTTGTAAAACGCATTATATAGAACTTTATATACACCCAAAAGAAAGTATCCACATCCACAGGATGGGTCGAGTATTCTGACAAACGGATTGTCAAGAACATCAACATCCCCAAGGGCTCTTTTTAAAACCTTATCTATAATTGAAGAAGGTGTATAAAAGGTCCCATTTTTTTTCCTGAGTACACTGTCAATAGAATTTTCATAATCCAAACCAATCATCTTATCCATTTATATACTTCCCATATTTAAATCTTGGAGTTATGCTTCAGCTTTTTCAGTTTTTAATTTTTTAAGCTGAAAAAATAAGAAAAATGCCGTAAGTATTGAAGAAATTCCATCGGATACAGGTGCAGATATCCATACTCCATTGAGTCCAAATATTCTAGGAAGTATGAAGAGCATCGGTATAAGAATTATAACCTGTCTCAAAAGTGCAAGAAACATTGATACTTTTGCCTTTCCTATTGCCTGAAAAAAGTTTGAACTAACAACCTGAAAACCAACTACAGGAAACATGATCATAAACAGTTTCAATCCATTTACCGCAATATTCGTAAGGCTTTTGTCCGACTGATTGAAAAATCCTACGAGAGCTGTTGGAAAAACATGTGCTATTATAACACCTGCAGTTGATATTGTAGTTCCTGCTATAATTGCAAGTTTAAGTGTCTCCTTAACACGCGCATATTGCCTTGAGCCATAATTAAAACCTATTATAGGCTGTGCTCCCTGGTTTATTCCGAATATAGGCATAAGAACAACTGTAGTTATTCCATTTATTATTCCTAATGCTCCTATTGCCAAATCCCCTCCATAAATTCCAAGACTTCTGTTTAAAATTACATTTACAAGACTTGCTGCAAGCTGCATTGCAAAAGGCGACATTCCTATTGTAAATATACTTATTATTATATCTTTCTTCAACGAGAGATTTGATCTTCTTATCTTAAGAAGACTTTTCCCCTTTATAAAGTAGTGTACAACCCATACCATACTTACAAACTGTGATATAACTGTTGCAACAGCAGCACCTCTTATACCAAAATGTAAAATGTATATAAATATGAAATCAAGTACTATATTACAAATTGCACCTATGAGCATGGTAGTCATTGCCTTTTTGGGATCTCCCTCGGATCTTATTATGTTATTGAGTCCAAATCCAATTATCTGGAATATACAACCTGCAAGAAGTATTGTTATAAACTGTCTTGCATAGACTATTGTATTGTCACTTGATCCGAAAGCCCTTAGCATTGGATTTACAAATAACAGTCCAAAAAATGTTACAATAATCCCCACTATCACAAGAAGCACCATTGCATTTCCAAGTATTTGCTCAGCGTCATCCTTTTTCTTCTGTCCAAGTTTTATCGAAATTCTGGCAGCAGCACCAATACCAACAAGCATTCCGAAGGCCATTATAAGTATGGATATTGGGAAAGTTAAACTCACTCCCGATATGGCAAATGCCCCCACAACTCTTCCAATAAATATCCTGTCTATTACAATATACATGGAATTTACAAGCATACCGACAATTGCAGGTATTGAAAATTCCATAAGCAATTTGCTTATTTTCTTATCTTCAAGTTTTGCTGAACGCTCCAAATTTATACCCCCTTTTATAATTAAAACTGTTTCTGTGCTTTTTAATCCATGGAACTGAGAGTTGTTTTATCTTCCCTAAAAACAACCCTCTCATACAATCAATCATTTCTTTGTATTAGAACATGACTTAAATAAGCGTACAATATATGCTATAATATTAAAAAATTATTGTCAATACAATATTTGAATATCCATTCAAAAATATATATTTTAATCGCCATTATAAAATTCATAAAACAAAATTGTCATAGCTAATTAACAATTTTGACATAGTACTGTAACAATAAAAAAGTAGTATGTTATATAGAAAACCTACAAGGAGGTATCTGCATATGGTTGATTTCAAACACAAACTAAATTTCCACAACAATAAAATTGTATCTTCCATAATAGTGGCACTTGTATCAAGTATAGTTGGAGGATGCATATCTGCAGCAGCATTTTTGTATATTTTACCCAGCACCAATTTTTTCAGAAATACTCCTCTATATCAAAATATGGTCAATTCAAGTTCCTCATCCGGTCAGGGAACTACTAATGCCTCTCCTGTATCAACAAACACTGTAAATACGGGAACTCTTACAATAACACAAATAGCTAAAAAAGTAAGTCCCGCCGTAGTTGGAGTTTCTGTAAAAACTATTACAACTGACAATACTTTCGGATTTTACTCGGACAACAGCAGCAGTGAAGAAGATGGCATGGGTTCTGGAATAATAATAAATTCAGATGGCTACATACTTACAAACTATCATGTAGTACAAGGTGCTGAAACCGTAAGCGTAATACTCAACAACAAAAAAGAAGTTCCTGCAAAAGTTGTAAATTACAATGCAAACCAGGATCTTGCCGTAATAAAAGTAACAGAAAAAACTACAATGCCTGCCGTAGCGGAACTTGGAGATTCATCAAAAGTTCAGGTTGGTGATTCTGTAGTTGCAATAGGAAACCCTCTCGGGAAAGAGCTTCTAGGTTCTGTAACAAGCGGTATAATAAGCTCAACAAACAGAGCCATAAGCGTTGGCAGCACAACTCAAAACTTTATCCAAACAGATGCTGCAATAAACCCTGGGAACAGTGGAGGTGCTCTTGTAAATTCAAAAGGTCAGGTAATTGGAATAAATTCTGCAAAAATAGGTGGAAATGGAGTTGAGGGAATAGGATTTGCAATTCCTATAAATACTGTAAAATCAAAACTCAGCAATCTTCTGAAGCCATCTCTTACAATAGGTATAATTGCCGCCAATTCAAACGAAGGGGTATATGTGGAAGGCGTCCAAAGTTCAAGTCCTGCTGAAAAAGCCGGTCTTAAAGCTAATGATGTAATCCAGAAATTTGACGGCAAGAAAATTTCAACTGTAAGTGACTTAAATACTTTGAAATCAAAGCACAAATCGGGAGATGTAATTTCAATTGTAATTCTAAGGAATAACGATACTAAAGAGCTTAATCTCACATTGGAAGAATCATAGAAAATAGAGCTATCACAATTATGTGACAGCTCTATTTTTCAGCTTAACTGCTATAAAAAATATTAAACTAACTAAAACTCCAATAAGGCTCACAAATTGTGCAACCCTTATAGGTCCCAGCATAAGACTGTCCGTTCTGAGTCCTTCAATAAAAAACCTTCCAAGTGAATAAAGTCCTATATACGAAAATATCACGCTTCCTTTTACATGATCTTTTCTCAATACATATAAGAGAATAAAACATACTGCAACATCCCATACTGATTCATATAAAAAAGTAGGATGGTAGTACAGTCCATTTATGTGCATTCCATTTTGTATGAATAATGGAAACCTGCTTATAAAAGCGTAACTCACCTGTCCCCCATGTGCCTCTTCATTGAAAAAATTGCCCCATCTTCCAATTCCCTGTGCAAGTATTATGGAAGGTGCTACAAGATCTGCAATTTTAAAGAAATCCTTTTTTCTATGTCTTGTATATATATAAGCTGCTGTAATAGCAAATAGAAGTCCTCCGTGTATTGCGAGTCCTCCCTGTCTTATATTGAACACGTTAAGTAAATTGTCTCTGTAATCTTCAAATTGGAATATGACATAATAAGCTCTTGCTCCAATTATTCCAAATGGGAAAGCCACAAGAAACACGTCTATGATTGTATCAAAATCATAATTTTTCCTCTTACAATTAATGCTTGCAAGTAAAAATGCTGCTGCAACACCGCAGGCTATAATAATTCCATACCATCTAATCTCAAAGCCATTTATAGAAAATGCCACTGGATTCACAATACGTCACATCCCTTACTAAAGAATAGATTTATTTTACCAATATTAATAACGAAATACAACCATCTTTTCAAATCCTCATCCTGCAATAGAATTGAATATAAAAAGCCCTATCATGGTTACAAGTATCAACGCAACTACACGTGCCCTTGCATTTTGAGACCTGTTATTTACATACTCTCCCATGATTTCTTTTTTATTCGTCAGCATTATTAAAAATAAAAGTACCGGCACCATTATAAGTCCTCCAACAACCTGTGTCAGCATTGTAATGTAATTTAAGGGTATGCCTGGAATTATACTTATTGCAGCAGCCAGAACCACACTTCCTATATAAATCAAATAAAATCCTGGTGCATCAGATATCTTTAAGTCAAGCCCCATTTTCCATCCAGAAGCTTCAGATACACACCATGTAGTCGAAAGTGATATCGTAATCGATGCTAAAAGTCCCGCATTGAAAATCCCCACTCCAAATAAAATTCCTGAAAATTTCCCCGTAAATTTAAAAAAAGCTTCTATTATTGAAGAAGGTCCGAGATTGTTTACACCTCCAACTTTTCCAAATAATGCAGCCCCCGATACAATTACACATACTGCAATCACAACTTGAACAAAACATCCAACTGCAGTATCAATACGCCCCATCTTAATATTGTTTTTTTTAATTCCCTTGTCCAGACAAGCACTGCTCTGAAAAAATATCATCCATGGAGCTACAGAATTGCCCACCATCGCAACAATGTACCAAAAGACATTGGAATCTGATGAAACATATTTTAATTTATCGAAAATTTCAACTGCACTGCCAACATGAGGGCCTGCGATGAATGCCAATATTACAAACACTATATTTGAAAATCCTATAGCAACAGACAATCTTTCTTTTGTAGAATATCCGGAAATAGTAATAATAAAAATAACAAGGAGCATGCTTACAAGGACCCCAATCCACATTGGTATGCCTACAAAGGCAAGTCCGGCAGACATCCCTATGAATTCAGTTACAAGCATCATGATATTTTCTATAAAAATAGCCGCAACATTATATTTCATCCAGTGTTTGCCGTAATGTTTTCTTATAAGACTTGTAAATCCGGTTTGAGTTACAACACTGAGCCTCATGGACATCTCCTGCACAGTATAAGTAATCAAAACAAGAAAAATTGTAAAAGGTATAAAAAAACTTATTCCAAATTTCATTCCAGTTATACAATATGAAATAAGACCTCCTGCATCATTGTCGCCTATAGCGGCTAGAAACCCTGGTCCTATTAAAATCCACAAAAACAAAAATTTATTTTTTCTTTCAAATTTATCTTTACACAATTCCTGTTGAAGTTCACTCATTTTTTGCTCCTTTCCAGTTCGAAAAAAACCTGCCTTGAAATATTTAATTCTAATACATAATATACTTAAAACTCAAAATTGTTTCTTATTTATCAACTTGATGTTGAAATTATAAAAACTGCTTAAATATTGTTTTTAAATAAGCATATAATGTACTAATAATATTTTTGTGAGGTAATAATTGTTATGGATTCATCCGCAAAAAAATCAGGGCTTGGAAAAATACTGAAATCTGCATTAAAAGACAAATCAATTTCCATGAGAAAGTTAAGTAAAATTACAGGAATAGATACTGCAACAATCTCAAGAATTATAAACGGGAAACAATCTGCAAACATAAATCATATGGAAAAGTTTTCAGAAAAACTTGGTATTCCAATGGAAATTTTACTAAAATCTGATGGCTACAACGTAGGCATAAAAGAAAATGACTCCTCTGAAATGCTTGATGTAATTGATTCCCTGAATTATAAATGCGACACTGAAAAAATAAATGAGGAACTTAATAAATATCAGCAATATGCTCTAACAGCAGAAGGTAAAAACATAATATATAAAAACTTTGAAAAAAAACTTACTAGCGTAAATGGAAGTGGTTTTTTTGTAGAAAAGCTTGAAAATATGTATAAAGATTTTTCAGGTGAGAATTTGTCAAAAGAAAAACAGTCCATAATAGGCAGTGCTCTTTTATATTTCATACTTTCCACGGATATAATTCCCGACTACATTTTTCCAATCGGATACATCGATGACATAACTGCACTCAAATTGGTAGATAAAAAGCTGGAAAAGCTCAAAGAAGGCTAACTCCAAGTTAAAGCCTTCTAAGCTGTTCCGGTCTATATCCTTGTTTTTCTTTTAAAACACTGTCTATGAGATCAAGCAGCATCTCCTTGTCCTGCGGCAGTGTTCCCCTGAGTGCCACATAATTTGAAGCATGATTGCTTCTGAATACACAATTTGATACAGATTTTATATTAAAGATAAGTTCCCTTGTTTCAAGCATAATCTTTTCCGGATCAAGTATTTTAAATTTTCCTGAATTAATTTCATTGAAAATCTCAGTTCCATTCTCTATCATAAGTGTAAGAAGTCCAACATAATCTGGATCTATGCTGTTTATAACCTGTGCGGATTCTCTTGCATGTTCATGCAAAAGTTCTTCTCCGCCTATTCCCGAAATAAATGTAATTGAAAGTTTAATGCCGCTTTCTTTTATTTTTCTTCCAGCTTCTATAATTTCTTTGGAGGTCACACCTTTTTTTATATGTTCAAGAACGATATCACTTCCACTTTCAACTCCCATATATAACATTCCAAACCCAAAGCTCTTAAGTTCTTCAAGATCTTCTTTAGATTTTCTTAGAATATCCCGCGGAGTTGAATAAGCTGAAATCCTTCTGCACTCAGGAAACAGCTCTCTTATCTTTGTACATATTTTCCTCAATCTGTCCATTCCAAGTACAAGCGCATCTCCATCAGCTAAAAATATTCTTTGTATATTGTTGAATGTCTCTCTTGCCTCGTAAAGATCTTCATATATATCTTCAATATCCCTTATCCTAAATTTTTTGCTCTTATACATACTGCAAAAACTACACTTGTTATGTGCACATCCTATAGTTACCTGGATTATTAAACTTCTTGCCTCGCTTGGAGGCCTGTATACCACACCTTCATATTTCAATCTTAACTCCACCTCAACTTTTTCCCAACATCTCCTTGGAATAATAATATTATTTCTTAATTTAAGCATAATATTATTATAACAATTTATTATTACGATAGAGGTGTTTATAAGATGAAAAAATTTTTTTCAATAATGGCAACAGTATTAATTCTTGCATCAGGTCTTGCAGGATGCGGAGACAAACAACAATCCAATTCCATAAAAGACAAAACTCAAAGCATAGTGAATAAAGGCAAAGATGATGTAGTAGACTTTCCTAAAAATTTAACTAATGACATTGGTTCCGGCAAATTATTCGTATCTGACAAATCAACCAGCTCAACTACAGACAGCGGAAAAGTTCCCGTTGTATATACAAATAAAAATGATAAATCCGGAAAAATAGAATTGAATTCCAGCGGACTCAACAGTGAAAATACGAGCTATATATTTATAGACGGTATTTATAATTCCAAAAAACATCTTTCCGGCAAGGCTACTATAAAACTGAAATCAGATGCTATAAAGGCAGGGAAACATAAAGTGGATATAGTTCAATTTGCAAACAACAAAACATCAGACAAAGTAATAACCCATAAAACAGCCTATTATGAAATCCAATCGAAATAAAGTCTACTATCAATTTTGATATTGTTTTCAATTATTTCAATTACGTGGTATACTATAAATGCTCCAAGAACTTTTTTCATGTTTAAACTCTTTAGCCAGCCCTAAAAAGGTTGGTTCTTTTTTTATTTGTTTCTGAGTATGGCAAATTGGTGGCAAATAAAAAAACACTAAGCTGTAAAGCCAGTGTTTTCAATGGTTTGAGTAAATCTATAAGCCGAGTTCTGTATTAGACAATCATCTATCTAGGCCTATTGTTGCCAGTAGGCTCCAGCGATACTACCCGAAAGCAAAGCGGGCCACTTTTTTTGATGCTTCCCTATTCGATCTTGCTCCAGATGGGGTTTACATAGCCGCAAAGTCGCCATTGCGCTGGTGAGCTCTTACCTCGCCTTTCCACCTTTACCGAAAATAATTTCGGCAGTATATCTCTGTTGCACTTTCCTTCAAGTCACCTTGACTGGGCGTTACCCAGCATCCTGCCCTATGGAGCTCGGACTTTCCTCTCCTGTATTAAATACAGCAGTGATTGTCTGACTTACTCGCAGGTAAAATGATATCACAATTCGGGATTATTTACAACACTATATTTAATATTAGTTTACATCTTTACAATGAATTATTCTTCCACAGTTGTCGCAATATACTATTTTTTTATTTTTCTTTATATAATCCAGAGTTATAGCTGATACTTTCATTCTGCATCCCTGACATACCCCGTTTAAAATCTCCGCTGCACCACTTCCCTTTGCCTTGAATATATTATTGAATTGTTCAAGCAGTTCTTCAGGTACAAGCTTTTCCATATCTTCTAAATTGTCTTTTGCCTTTTGTACCATTTGCTGCGATTCTGCCATATAATTGTTATATATATCCCTGCACTTATAAAACTCATCTCTCAATTTTACAAGCTCCTCTCTTTTTTCACTCTTTTGTTTCGAAAGTTCCTCCTCTCTGCAAAGGAGTTCAAAGCTTTTATCCTCCATACTTGAGGCTTCCCGCTTTTTAGCTTCTATCGATTTTTCCATGCTTGTTATAAATTTCAAATCATATTTCGTATTACTGTAAAGCTTAGCCTCATCCTTTTCAAGTTCCTTCCTTGTTGCTTCCAGTATATCTCCGGATTCTTGAATTTCATCCTTGAGATTTTTCAAATTATTACTTACTGTAACATATATTTTCTTATGGTTCTCAAACTTATTTTTAATATTTCTCAAATTATTTATTGCTTCAATGTTTTTCGAATCCTTACCTGCATTTTCTATTATCTTTCTATTTTCCTGAATCTTAATTAATAAATCCAGCATTAGACTACCTCCCTCTAATATTTAAACTGTACTTGAATAAAAAAAGTAGAAATGAACATACAAAATTCACTTCTACTTATATCTATAGGGATCTTTGTTAGATTTAGACAAAACAACTTTATTTTCAAATCCCATATTTTTTATTTTATTTTTCAAATAAACTGCAACTTTGGACATACAAGGCCATTCAGTTCCAAAGTGTCCTGCATCTATAACGGATATACCTTCTTCATCAAAATCACTTACATAGTGATATGTAGTATCACCAGTTATGATGCAATCTGCTTTGAGAGTTTTTGCAAGCATAAAATAATCCTTTCCACTTCCATTTATAACTGCAACCTTTCTTATAACCTTATCATCTGCTCCTGTAAACCTAAGGTGCCTAAGTCCCAACTTTTCTTTAACATTCTCACACAAGGTTCCAAGTGCAACAGGCTTCTCAAGTTCGACAAATCTTCCTATCCCGGAATTAGATCTAAAATTTTCATCCCTGCATTCCTTAATTTCCATGATTGAAGCATTGTGAAAACCAAGAATATCCATTAGAATATCATTCATGCCGCAAGGTGCAGAATCCAAATTTGTATGACTTGAATATAAATTTATATTATTTTGAATCAGTTTCATAGTCTTTTTTCCAATCAAACTATCTGAGGTTATGCATTTTGGTTTTGAAAAAAACAGAGGATGATGTGTAAAAATCAAATTACATTTTTGACTTAAAGCCTCATCAATTACACTTAGAGTACAGTCGAGAGCAACCAAAACAGATGTGACGGTACTTTCCATATCACCTACCATAAGACCTACGTTATCATAATCCTCCATAAGCTTTGAAGGTGCACATTGTTCAATTATATTATTTATGTCCTTTACTTTGAGAGGCATTCAATCAACTCCCGTAGTTTGATTATTTTTGATTTGACTTCGACTTTCCTCTTTCGAGAAGCTATCCCATCATCGTTTATATACCTGAGTATATTATTATACTTGTATATTTTTCTTTGTATGAAAGCTTCAGCAAGTGGATGTTTTTTTTCTATGATTTTTTTGCCAACTTCATAAAAAATTGAATCCGGTTCTGAAACAAAATCATCATATTCTACTTTTATTATCTCATAAAATATATTTTCGTCAATACACAAATCCTCGTCAATTATTTTAAAACCTTTTGAATATATATACTTTCTCAATACCTCTGGATTCTGAACAGGCTGTAATACAAATTTCCCGCTGTTTTTAAACACACCAATGTTTGCATCTATTATATCACGTATGAGATTTCCTCCCATTCCCGCAATAACAGTCTGTTGAACTTCTCCGCATTTTATAGTATCAAGCCCGCTTCCAATTCTACACTCTATCCTGTCAGAAAATCCATTCAATTTTATATTGACTTTAGCTTTTTCTATAGGGCCACAATTTATATCAGATGCTATAGCTTCTCTGCATATATGCTTATCCACAAGATACACAGGTATATAAGCGTGGTCAGTACCTATATCAGCCATACGATCACATTTTTCAACCATATCTGCTATAGCTTTCAATCTCAAACTTAAATTCATGTCATTCTCCGTCCATAATAACTAAAAATACTTATCTAAAATTTAAAATTATCCTAATTTGCATAAATAAAAATACTACTGCCACTGCAAGTGATATGAGAATGAGTTTATACGATAATTTTTTATCATACTTTCCATAAAGACAACCTGCATAATACATACAGAACAATATTGCCATATTTAAAATTCCATAACTCATCTGCTTGAATGCAAACTGCTTTGCAGTTCCAAATAGGCTAGGAGTAAAGTCGGAATTAAATACAAGTGGCATCCTGTCCGGTATTCGTCCCATCAAGTATATTACTATTGGATTTAATGTTATTATAATTGCAACAAGTGATGCCACAAGAAATATTGTTACAAATTTTCTGTCTCTCGCAACACTTATATTTGCAAAACTGTTTTTCCAACTTTTATGCTCTATCCCCTTTAATTTTACTTTCACTTCAAAATCATTAAAATTTTCAGGTGATATTCCGTAATTTTCATTTTCAGTATGTAAATATATAATGTTTTTATTTGATGTAACAAACATATTTGTAGTTCCAACATCGTAAATAAACGATCTTCCAATTGCAAAATTGTTCTTACCATGCCCCATCAATTTTACACCTTTTATATGTCCATTTGATTTCTGGTATGCCAGTATTGAACTCAAAGGTATCTTGACGTTCTTAAATCCAAACATGCTGTTTATGTAAAAATTTTCATCATCCATAGAGTAACTGACTGTCCTGTATATTATTATATAATAAAGCTCATACACATTAAATACAACAATTGCAAACTTTATCAAATTTAAAAGTTCATATGAATTTATAAAATGATACATCATTCCAAAAACTATATCATACAAGACTATTATCTGAATAATTGAATAAATTCCTGTTCCTTTTGACGCTTTATAAGATTTCACATCATCACCTTCCCACATATAAATTATAACATATGTAAATTACATGTTTCGTGCTTTAAAACCTTTATACAGAGAAGGAAAATTTAAAGCACCCAACTGCGATGCTCTTAATCCAGATAATCTTTCAATTTCTTACTTCTGCTCGGATGTCTGAGTTTTCTAAGTGCTTTTGCCTCAATCTGTCTTATTCTCTCTCTCGTAACATTAAACTCTTTTCCAACCTCTTCAAGTGTCCTAGCTCTTCCATCATCAAGTCCAAATCTAAGTCTCAATACTTTTTCTTCCCTTGGTGTAAGAGTATCAAGAACATTTATAAGCTGTTCTTTAAGCATTGTAAATGCTGCAGCTTCTGCAGGTGCAGGTGCCTCGTCATCAGGTATAAAATCTCCAAGGTGACTGTCTTCCTCTTCTCCTATAGGTGTTTCAAGTGACACAGGTTCCTGTGCTATCTTTGTTATTTCCCTTACCTTGTCTACTGGCATTTTCATTATTTCGGCTACTTCTTCAGGTTGAGGTTCTCTTCCAAGTTCCTGAAGGAGCTGTCTCGAAACTCTTATAAGTTTGTTTATAGTTTCCACCATATGCACAGGTATCCTTATTGTCCTTGCTTGATCTGCAATAGCCCTTGTAATGGCCTGCCTTATCCACCATGTAGCATAGGTGCTGAATTTAAATCCCTTCCTATAATCAAACTTTTCAACTGCCTTTATAAGTCCAAGGTTTCCCTCCTGAATCAAATCCAGAAACAACATTCCTCTTCCAACATATCTTTTCGCTATACTTACAACAAGTCTCAAATTTGCCTCTGCAAGTTTCTTCTTTGCAACCTGGTCTCCATTTTTTATTCTCTGTGCAAGTTCAACTTCCTGCTCCGGTAAAAGCAGAGGTACTTTTCCTATTTCCTTCAGATACATTCTTACAGGATCATCTATTGCAACCCCATCAGGTACGGATAAATCTATATTCTTTTCATCCACCTTGTCATCGTTCATATCTCCTATGACTTCCACACCCATAGACTCGAGCGCTTCATATATCTTCTCAATCTGTTCTGGATTCAAGTCCACTTCTTCCAATTCATCCATTATTTCTTTATAAGTTAATTTATTATTTTTCTTGCCCTTTTCTATTAACTTTTTAACTATCTGAATCTTTGAACTTTTATCCTTCATTTTTTTGCCTCCTTCAGCCATTACTGTATTTCACCAATCCTTTTTTGAATTTTCATGAGCTCCTGTGCCAATTTAAGAGACTCCTGAATCTTCCCCTCATTCTCACACTGTTTTATTTGATTTATAATAACTAATTTTTGCTGTTCCAGTTTGTGCTTTTTTATGCTATTCATGAAGCTATCAACAACAACCTTATAGCTAAGATTTCCAAATAAAACATCAGTGTCCATTATATTAACCCATTCCCTGGCTGTATCCAAATCTGTACATTTACTCTCTATATATGAAAACTTCTTGGAATTATCAAATTCTAAACTTTCAATTATATACCGATATATCTCTCTATGACTTTCTAGTATAAAATCTTCATCTTTCATTGATCCTCTAAAATACTCCAGCACTTTTTCATCATCGACAATAAGTTTTAAAAGAGACCTCTCTGCCTTGAGATATGCTGGTTCTAAATATAATTTTTGTCCAAAGTGAGCATCTATATTCATATTTGAAACTTTTTTTGTATTTTTTTGAATATTTCCATTTAACATGTCGTAAAGTACCTGCAGCCTTATTCCAGTTTCTTCTGATATTTTTTTTACATATATCTCTTTCTCTATAGAATCCAATTCCATCAATATCTTTAAAACCTGCTCTATATACTTAACCTTGTCTTCCTCTTCTGACAGATCCAATCCACTTTTTACACTTCTAATTTTATAGTCCACAAGTGGAAGGGATTTTTGAGCCAGTTCCATAAAAGCCTTCTTTCCATTTTTTCTTATAAATTCATCAGGATCTTTTCCCTCTGGAATTAAAAGCACCCTCACATCAAGTCCTACACTTTTTAATATGTCAAGTCCCCTTAAAGTCGCCATTTGTCCTGCAGTATCAGCGTCATAGGATATTATGACTTTTGGGACATATCTTTTCATAAGTCTTGCCTGGTTTAATGTCAGAGAAGTTCCAAGTGATGCTACGACATTTGTTATACCATACTGGTTGAGAGATATACAATCCATGTATCCTTCTACTATTATAAAAAATTTTGATGTGTTGTTTTTTATTGCAAAATTCAACCCATATAAATTGGTCCCCTTTTTAAATATTGCTGTTTCAGGTGAATTCAAATATTTTGGTTTTGAATCGTCCATTACCCTTCCTCCAAAACCTATTACCCTTCTTCTGTAATCAAATACAGGAAATATTATCCTATTTCTAAATCTATCATAATAACTTCCCTTTTTGCTTTTTATTATAAGTCCATCTGAAACCAAATCTAGATTCGTAAATCCTTTGTTTTTTAAATATACAAGAAGACCATCCCAACTATCTTTTGAATATCCAAGGCCAAATTTTCTCATTGTAGATATTGTTATTCCTCTATTTATGAGATATTTTTTCGCACTACTACTTTCATTTAAACAGGAAAAGAAATATCTTGCAGCTTCTACATTCAGTTTATACAACTTTTCAAAGCTCCTATTTCTGCCTTTATTTTCCTTTCCATCGATTTCTATATCTATATTGGCTCTATCAGCCAGCAATCCAACAGCTTCAGGAAAACTAAGACTTTTTGTCTTCATAACAAAAGTTATTACATTCCCCGCTTCGCCGCATCCAAAGCACTTGTATATTTGTTTGTCACGGGATACACTGAATGAAGGTGTCTTTTCGTTATGGAAAGGACACAAACCCATATAATTTCTCCCGGATCCTTTTAGTTTTATACTTTCAGATATTACATCAACTATGTCATTTTCATCTTTAACTCTCTGAATGACATCTTCCGATATCAAAATACAACTCCCACCTATCTGAATTATCATACCAAGTTTTAATATATTCGACAAAAATTATTATATTCCTGCTCAATATTGATTTTTTTATGCTTTAATTTAGTTATCACACTATATATATTCTTTAAAAGTGTTAAATATCCTTCAATAAATCTATATTTAATTTACACTTCTATTTTTCCCTTAAAGTATTGAAAATTATTCCTAATATATAACATTTTTAGGAACATATATATTATTAAACAGCATAAGACAATAATCATCACTCATGCCGGATATATAGTCTGCTGTTCCTCGCAGAAGTCCATCATGGCGAATGACTTTTTGGTAAAATTCGGGCATATCACGGGGATTGTTGTAAAAATAGTCAAAAACTTTTTTCAAAACAAATTTGGCCTTTTCTCTTTCTCCTTTTAGCGTGCTTCCCCTATACACTTTCTCAAACATAAAATCTCTAAGTTCGCCAAGTGCATTGAATATATCCCTGTCAAGAGAAACCTTGCAAATACCCTTTTCTATATTTTCCATAGTTGAATAAATACAGTCTTTTACCAGTGTATCTATTCTCTTCCCATTGGTATTTCCAAGTATCCTTACAGCATTTCGTGGAAGATCACTTTCTTTTAGTATTCCAGCCCTTATTGAATCATCTATATCATGATTCACGTATGCTATTTTATCGCTGTATTTCACCACCTGTCCTTCAAGTGTTGAAGCTGTTGCATTAGGATTTGAAAATCCACTGTGATTTAACACCCCATCTATGACCTCACGGGTCAAGTTAAGACCTTTTCCATCATTTTCTATAAAAGTTAAAACCCTAACACTATTTACATTATGCTTGAAGCCTCCATCTAAAAGCTCATTCAACACTTCCTCGCCGCTGTGTGCAAATGGTACATGTCCAATATCATGTGCCAATGCCATTGCTTCTATGAGGTCTTCATTTAACCCTATTCCCTTTCCAATTGTCTTTGCAACCTGTGAAACTTCAAGGGTATGAGTAAGTCGTGTTCTGTAATGATCTCCCGATATTCTTATATAAACCTGGGTTTTGTGCTTCAGCCTTCTAAAGGACTTGCTATGTATAATTCTATCTCTATCTACCATGAATGCCGTTCTTACAATGTCCTCCTCCTCTTTTAAAACCCTTCCTCCGGTTTCCGATGAAAATGAAGCCTGAGGTATTAATATCAACTTTTCTTTTTGCTCTATCTTTTCCCTTATAAGCATCTGAACCACCTCAAATTATTAATTCTATTTTAACTTTTAAAAATCCTTTTTAGCTATAATGTATAATGTAAAAAAATATTTAATATTATTATAAAGGAGTATTTTTTAAGGAGTATCGATAAATGAATAGAGACATAAATTTATTATCTGAAGAAAATGTAAAAAAATACGTACTTCCTTGTTATAATCTCAAAAATGCCAACTTGAGCAGAATAAAATTCAAAAATACAGACAAACAGAGAGCAGTATATAAAGTTGACTCAAGCAATAAAAGCTACTGTCTCAAGAAAGTATACTTTGATGAAGCAGATCTACTATTTGTATATTCAGGTGTAGAATGGTTGTACAGAAATAACATAAAAGTTCCAAGAATTCTTCCTACCGAAAATAGAAATCGATTTGTAAAATATAAAGATATGCTATTTGTACTTACCCCATGGATAGTCGGTGAAAAATGCAGCTATGATAATGATGATGATATAAACCATGCAATCTTAAATTTATCACAAATTCATCAGTCCACCAGAAAATTTGCACCTATTTATGGCAGTAACTCAAGGCAAATTTTTGACAATATAGGAATGTCATTCGAAAAACACTTTTTCCAACTTTTAAGTTGCTCAAATATGGCCTTCAAACACAATGATAAATTCTCAAATTTATTTCTTGAATACTTTGACATAAATCACATTCTTTCCGAAATTTCAGTTAAAATATCTCAGACTATAAACTATAAAAAACTTCATGTTTCCCTTTGTCATCTTGATTATGTAAATAAGAACATTATTTTCGACGGAGACAAAAACATATGGACTATAGACTTTGACAAGTGCAGCGTGGCTTATTGCTCTCATGATATATCCTATTTTCTAAGAAGATTTCTAAAAAGGACACGCACTAACTGGAATTTTGACTCTGCCATAAAATGTCTTAACATATATCGAAAAGTATCAGAGCTTAATCTTGACGACTATAAGTATATACTTTCTTATCTGGCTTTTCCACAGAAATTTTGGAAGATATCAAGAGACTATTACAACAACATAGCCAAATGTAATCATAACTCCTTCTTTTATTTGCTAAAAAAAGCATCTGCAAATTCCAATGCACAGCTTGAATTTACAATCAATTTTGGAAAGTACATTGAAAAAGAATTCAAAACTTTGCTTGTATACAATTAAAATTGGCCTGTAAAAAAGCACCATGAAATTTCGTGGTGCTTTTTTACTATTTGCAAATATTATCTGTGATTTTTAACCTGTGCCTGTGCTGCTGCAAGTCTTGCAACAGGAACCCTGTAAGGTGAACATGAAACATAATCAAGTCCTATATTGTGGAAAAATTCAACAGATGCCGGATCTCCTCCATGTTCCCCACATATTCCAAGATGTATGTCCGGTCTTGTTTTCCTTCCAAGTGTAGCTGCCATATCTATAAGTTTTCCAACTCCCTGTTGATCAACCTTCTGGAAAGGATCAAAATCGTATATCTTTTTATCATAATAATATCCTAGAAACTTGCCTGCATCATCTCTTGAAAAACCAAATGTCATCTGTGTAAGATCATTGGTTCCAAATGAGAAAAACTCAGCCTGTTCGGCTATCTTGTCTGCAGTAATTGCAGCTCTTGGTATTTCTATCATTGTTCCAACTTTGTACTTCATGTCAATTCCAGATTCACTTATTATCTGATCTGCAACACCAACTACTATGTTTTTGACATAAGCAAGTTCCTTTACTTCTCCAACAAGTGGTATCATGATTTCTGGTACAATATCATATCCTTTTTTCTTTTTAACTTCTATTGCAGCTTCAATAACAGCACGTGTCTGCATTTCAGCTATTTCAGGATATGAAACCGTAAGTCTGCATCCTCTATGTCCCATCATCGGATTGAATTCATGAAGAGAATCTATTGTTGCCTTTAAATCTTCAAAGTCAAGCTTCATTTCCTTTGCAAGTTCTTTTATATCATCATCTTCTGTAGGAAGGAATTCATGAAGAGGTGGATCAAGAAATCTTATAGTTACAGGTCTCCCTTCCATTGCTTCATATATTCCTATAAAATCGCCTTTTTGCATCGGAAGTATACTGTCTAGCGCTTCTCTCCTATGCTTTTCATCACTTGATACTATCATTTTTCTTACAGCAGGTATTCTATCTTCGTCAAAGAACATGTGCTCGGTTCTGCAAAGTCCTACACCTTCTGCACCAAATTTAACCGCTTGCCTTGCATCTCTCGGAGTATCCGCATTAGTTCTTATTTTTAACTTTCGTACACTGTCTGCCCATGACATAAACGTTCCGAAATATCCGCTTATTTCAGGAGCAACAGTCTTTATAGGTTGTCCATATACATTTCCAGTGCTTCCGTCTAAAGACAGGTAATCTCCTTGTCTATATATTTTCCCAAGAATATCAATTGTCTTGTCATCCTCATTTACACTTATATCGCCACATCCTGCAACACAGCATGTACCCATTCCTCTTGCTACAACAGCTGCATGAGAAGTCATTCCTCCTCTTACTGTAAGTATTCCTTCTGCTGCTGCCATTCCTTCTATATCTTCTGGAGAAGTCTCAAGCCTTACAAGAATAACTTTTTCTCCAAGATCATGGTGTTTTTTTGCCGAAGACGCAGAAAAATATATTTTACCGCAAGCTGCTCCAGGTGATGCAGGAAGTCCAGTTGCAATTACAGCAGCTTTCTTAAGTTCATCTTTGTTAAAATTTGGATGAAGAAGTGTATCCAGCTGTTTAGGTTCAACTTTCATAAGTGCTTCTTCTTTTGTTATAAGGCTTTCATTTACCATTTCAACTGCAACCTTAAGAGCTGCCTGTGCGGTTCTCTTTCCATTTCTAGTTTGAAGAAAATATAACTTTCCCTGTTCTATTGTAAATTCCATATCCTGCATGTCTTTATAGTGCTTCTCAAGTTTATTTGCGATTTCAACAAACTGATTATAACATTCCGGCAAATCTTCCTTGAGTTTCTGTATAGGCTGCGGTGTTCTTACTCCTGAAACAACATCCTCACCCTGCGCATTTATAAGATATTCTCCAAATATCTTGTTTTCACCAGTTGCAGGATTTCTTGTAAATGCAACTCCCGTACCTGAGGTATCTCCCATATTTCCAAATACCATTGCTTGAACGTTTACAGCAGTTCCCCAATCACCAGAAATATCATTCAATCTTCTATAAACTATGGCTCTTGGATTTTCCCAGGATCTAAATACTGCGGTAATTGACTGTATAAGCTGTTCTCTTGGGTCTTGAGGAAAATCTTCTCCTATATCTTCTTTATATATTCCCTTAAATCTTGCTATAACATTCTCAAGATCTTTTTCATCTAATTCAGTATCAAATTTAACTCCTTTTGAATCCTTGATTTCGTCAAGAACATCTTCGAATTTTCTCTTTTCAATTCCCATGACAACATCCGAAAACATCTGAATAAACCTTCTATATGAATCATTTGCAAATCTTTTATTGCTTGTAAGTTTTGCAAGTGCTTGTACAGAATCATCATTTAATCCAAGATTCAATATTGTATCCATCATTCCAGGCATGGATACTCTTGCTCCAGATCTTACTGATACAAGAAGTGGATTGTCAAGACTTCCAAACTTTTTCCCGGTGGCCTCTTCAAGTTTTTTAAGACTGGAATAAATTTCATCAACAATATCCTCATTTATTTTCTTATTATCTTCGTAATATTTGGTACATGCCTCTGCGGTTACAGTAAATCCGTGCGGCACAGGAATCCCAAGATTGGTCATTTCTGCAAGATTTGCACCCTTTCCTCCAAGAAGATTCCTCATATTGGCATTTCCCTCACTAAAAAGATAGACATATTTTTTACCTTCCATGAAATAAGCATCCCTTTCTTTTTAATTATTTATATTTAATATATATAAATAAACGGATATAATCCGCTCATTTGACTTATTTATTTTTGCCTATTTTTACAAAAAGCCTAGTTATATTGGTTTTCGAAACTTTTCCCAATATCTTGAATTTATCCTTGGAGTCACCCCCAAATTGTTCAACTACAGGAAGGCTGTCCACTTGGTGTTCCATTATTTTTTCAGCTGCAACATACACAGAGTCTTTTCTCTGCACAAATACTATATTGGGCATCCTCGTCATTATTATACCTACAGGAACCTTTCGCATGTCAGTGCCACCTATTGCTATTTTCAGAAAGTCCTTACGGGATACAGCTCCAGTAAGCACTCCATTGTTTTCTATAAAAAGGGTTCCCACATCATTCAAGAACAAATTTACTATTGCATCATAAAGCGTGGTATTTTCATCAACTATAACTGGCTTCGACATTATATCTTCTACAGTTATATTTCTTATATATTCATATAAAAGGCTATAGGATGGTTTTTTTGAATATATATACCCAACTTTAGGTTTGGCTTCCAGGATACCTGTCATGGTAAGAACAGACAAGTCAGATCTAAGTGCTGCCCTTGTAACACCAACATGCTTTGCAAGGTGTTCACTTGTTATAGGTGCATTTTTCTTAACCAATTCTATTATTTTTTCCTGTCTGTTTGAAAATTTGATATTTTCCACCCTCTCTCCATAAACTATTCCAATTCATAAAATATAATCTAGAATAATTTACAAAACTACAATACTATTATACCATTATGTATCGACAAATAGTATATCATTTTTCGTCCTTATATGCTACACTATTTGACCTAATATTTTTATTTTTGACATACTCCATCACTTTTATGACATAATTCACGGATGGAGTATACTATTAATTATCCTTCTTGTCGTTTTCACCGTCACAGGGTTCCTGTTCATCGTCTATATCATCAAACTTTACAGTATATCTGTAAGTATTCTGTGAATCATAGTTTTTATCACGTCTTTTAAACTTTTCTCTAAGTGATGACGCCTTATCAAAGACCTTGTCTTTAACATCATCCACAGTGCTTTTAACACCACCTTTTAATATCTTGTTGACTACTTCTACAGAGCCATCGTCCTTTGTTATTTCTATTGTTACTTTCGTTACTACTGCAGTAAGAATCCCAATTGCAATAAGAGGTGGCCATACAAGTGCTGTAAGAGTTGCAAAAACGCCTGCATTTACAGGAATATCAACAATTACATTATCATCCTTTTTTATTTTTATCCTGTTTACATTTCCTTTTTTTACTATATCTTTTAACCATTTCAAAAGTTCATCTTTTGTAGTATACATATTGTCTTTTATATCTTTTTTATCTTTCTCAATATATATTATTGCATCTACTACATTTCCCGAGCTTGCCTCCAGTGCCTCTTTCGCTTCTTCATAACTAACTCCAGTTCTCTCTCTTACAACATCAATCTTCTCAAGGTTTACCTCACTCATTTTATCCTCTCCTTTAGTTTTTAAAATCAGCCAGACATTTCAATGTCTCGAGGCTTTTAGGTTTTCTAAAATAATTTTGTGATATGACTGTGGAAAGTATTCTGTAAATCTCATTTTTTACTTCAGACGATAAATTTACCCTATATACTTTTTCAAGTCCAATTTTTGAAATATATTTCAGTGCATTGAAAGTTGAATTTTTTACACTTATACCTTTTGTCTTTTCACATTCATCACATACTCCGCCTAAATACTGCATGCTAAAGTAATTTGAAGTATTGATTTCTTTTCTGCACAAAACACAATTATCAAAGTCAACGCCATAGCCTGTAAGCTCAAGTATTTTAAGTTCAAAGGCTCTTGCCAAGGTTTCCAAATCAACAGCTTTGTTTTTCATCAAATAAAATGCAGTTATCAAATTTACAAAGAGTGCTTCATTTTTTTCTTCATCATCCATTGCAATATCAACAAGTTCACAAAAATATGACGCATATGTAAGAGTATTCAAATCTCCAAGAAAATTTTGGAAAGAATCTATTATACTGCTTTCATCTATAGTATAAAACTTTTTCGATTTATACAATACATAATGTCCGTAACAAAACTGAAGTGCCGAAGAAAATAACTTATTTCTGCTCTTTTTGACTCCCCTAACTATACTGGATACTTTTCCAAATTCTTCTGTAAACAGCCATACTATTTTATCATTTTCTTTTATATCCTGGGTTTTAATTACAACAGCACGCGTTTTTAGTATAGACAGAAAATCATCTCCCCCACTATCTATTTATAACCAAGTTCCTTTAAAAGTCCGCCGCTGTCTCTCCATTCCTTCTTAACCTTAACCCATATATTAAGAGATACTTTTGAATCGAGGAATTTTTCTATATCCTGTCTGGCATAGTTTGATATTTTCTTAAGCATGCTTCCACCCTTGCCTATTATTATTCCCTTGTGTGAATTTTTTTCACAAAGCAGTGTAGCTTCTATTTTATAGGAACCATTTTTCTTCTTCATCTGAATTATTTCAACTGCAATGCCATGTGGAACTTCTTCTGAAAGAAGTTTTAAAGATTTTTCCCTTATTATTTCAGATACAACAAATCTCTCCTGTTTATCTATTATCATGTCATCCGGATAATACTTAGGTCCTTCCTTCATATAACGTATTATCAAATCTTTAAGTTCATCCAGATTTTTACCTTTAAGTGCAGACACCGGTATGCATTCATCAAACTTATATTCTTCAGAGTATGCCCTTAAAGTTTCTGCAACTTTTTCGCGAGGATTCTCGTCTATTTTATTTACAACAAGGAACACAGGAACTTTTATTCCTTTAATTTCATCCAGAATATACCTGTCTCCTTTTTTTATTTCTCCTTGTGGATTTGTAAGAAACATAACAAGGTCAACATCATTTATTGATTCCTTTGCAGACTTTACCATGTACTCCCCAAGCTTGTGCTTTGGATTGTGAATTCCAGGCGTATCAACAAAAACAACCTGATATTCTTTTCCCGTAAGTATTGCCTGTATATTGTTTCTGGTAGTTTGCGGCCTGCAGGATACTATTGATATTTTCTCTCCAATAAGTCTGTTAAGCAAAGTTGACTTACCTACATTTGGCATTCCTATTATAGTTACGAAACCTGATTTAAACATATATATTCTCCTTATTCATTATTTTATCCAATAAGTCTAACCAAATACCCTAAAAAGAAAAACAGTCATGAGCACTCCAAGAACGCCTCCCCAGAATACTTCAAGTATTGAATGGACTTCTGAATCCACCCTGCTTTGTGCAACTATTAAGGCAAGAATATAACTCAGTATTACAACTGAAAGATTTTTTGCCATGAGTGCAATAATAGTAGCTATTGAAAATGCAAGTGTACTGTGACCACTAGGCATTCCTCCCTTTAGAGGAGTACCTTCTCCAAATATGGCTTTTACAACTATAGTTGATATGCAGACAACTGCAAGTATTATAAATACAGTATACGGATTGGCAGTTTTTACTTTTCTCATAAGAACAAAATTTATATACTTGAGTTTATCCCAAAATATTATATAGCCTACAAATACTGCATTTATAGCTGTTACAAGAACTGCCCCTGCTGCTGCATTTTTAGCAATTTTAACAAGCGGGTGATAATAATTTGCTGTTGCATCTATGGCAAACTCAACAGCCGTGTTAAAGAGCTCAGCTGCAATAACCATGGTTATAGTTATTGTAATGGCAAGTATTTCAATTTTACTTAGATCATAGAAGAAACACAAAATGAGAACTAAAATTGCAGCTGCCATATGAATTCTCATATTCCTCTGGGTTCTAACAGAATATATTATTCCTTCTATAGCATAATTAAAACTGTCAAGAAGCTTTTTAACCTTCATACCGATTCCTCTTTTTATATTAGAAATTATATCTTAAAGTTTGAAACATTTTAGTATGTCTTCCTCTCTCAACCTCATACGTTTTTTATCCTCTTCCTGCATATGGTCATATCCAAGAAGATGCAAAACCGAATGTACCGTCAAGTAACATACCTCACGTTTAAAGGAATGTCCGAATTCCCTGCTCTGCTCCATTGCCCGTTCAAGAGAAAGTGCAATGTCTCCGAGTACAAGATTATCGGAGTCCATATCGCTTTCCTTAAATTTATATTCGCTGTACGTTTCCTTGAAAACTTTTCCTTCTTCATAGTCAAGCATTGGAAATGACAGCACATCTGTGGCCCTATCTATTCCCCTATTTTCCTTGTTTATATCCTTTATTTCATCATTATCCACAAAAATGATACTTACTTCACAGGGTATACAGACCATTTCCTCACTTAAAGCATGTTCTATAACTTCATTTATCGTATTTTTAAGTTCATCTGTAATCTCTATTTTTGTCTGTCTATTGTCTATAAAAATCATCTAAACCCTCCATCATTTCAACTTGCGGCCGATACCTTCCATGTCTTGAATAAGCATACCGCCGTTATCTACAGCATATTTGTCCTTTGGATATTCTATTCTATGGTGATATATTCCAAGTAGTACTTTCAGAAATGCACCTTTTATCTTTTTTATATCTTTAAGCGTAAGATCACAATTGTCAAGCTGTCCCTGCTCAAGCCTATCCATTATAATGCTATTTACCATCTTTTCTATATTGTTCTTGTCAGGATTATTTATGGATCTTACAGAAGCTTCAACACCATCTGCAAGCATTATTATGGCAGATTCCTTACTGTCAGGCATAGGACCTGGATACCTGAAATCTTCCTCCCTTATTTCCTCAGGACTTTCACTGGAGTTTTTCATTGTAATATAAAAATACTTGACAAGCGATGTACCATGATGTTGTTCAATAACGTCCTTTACTATTTTAGGAAGCTTGTATTCTTCTGCCATTTCCACCCCGTCTTTTACATGGGATATTATTATAAGAGCGCTCAAAGCAGGTGTTATTTTATCATGCGGATTATCATTGCCAAGTTGATTCTCTTTAAAAAAATACGGTCTCTTTATTTTTCCAATGTCATGATAATACGCTGCAACTCGTGCAAAAAGCGCATTACCGCCTACTTCCTCAGTGGCCATCTCTGCAAGATTTCCAACAAGTACGCTGTGATGATAAGTTCCTGGCGCCTCTATAAGAAGCCTTTTCAAAAGTGGATTGTTGGGATTTGAAAGTTCAAGAAGCTTAATTGTAGTAACTATATTGAATGTACTTTCAAACAACGGAAGAAATCCTATTACAAATATACCTGAAATTATACTGGCTACTCCTGAAAAGACAGTTTTAACTGCCACATCAGCAGCATTATTACTAAGCATAAATCCCATTGACAATGTAAGAAGAATATTTACAATGGCAATGTAAAATGAAGCATACAGTATATCATTTCTCTGTTGAAGCTTTCTTATAACAATCGATCCAACCACTGCATTTATAATTGCAAGTATAGTTATTTCTATGTTAAACTCAACTGCAGTACTTATAAGGACACAATTTATGGAATTCAAAACAAGTGATGTACTGCTGTCTAAAAGTATTGAGGATATCATTGGGATAAAGGCAAGTGGTATCAAAAAAGGTGATGCTATATCAAAAACCCTCGCAAACAAAACCGCCATGCAGTTCAATATGCTCATCATAATCAGCATATTTAAATTATTATATAGTTTTTTCCTGTATACACTCAAATATACCCACTGCACTGCAAGTATGAGAACTACAAGAAGAGCAAGAAATACATATATATACCATTTAAAATAAGATCCATCATTCAATAATCCAAGATCCTTGAGTACACCTATTTGATACTTTGTAACAGGTTCCCCTTCTTTGACTATAATTTGATCCTTCTTAACTACAACTGGCTGAACTTTTTTGGCTGTCTCTTCTTTGAGCTCCTGCGTTTTGTTCTTGTCATAAAAAAAATTAGGCGATATCTGAGTATAGGCTATAGCAACTGCTGTATCCCTCATTGACTTTGATAAATTGGAAGTGCCTGCCTTGAGGGCTATGCTGTCCTGGGCATTTTTTATATCATCTTTATTGTCCTTCTGACTATTGTCACTTATATTGTTTTTATCGTAAAGTTCAGACATAACACTTAACAAAAATGTCTGGATGTCTTTTCTTTCATCTTTATCCATTCTAATAAGAGAAGTATATGTATTATCCGATAGTTGAATATTTGAGTTCCCTTTTAGTTTCTGGATTTTTGAATTTTCATCCAGACTGTCATCAGCTGTCGCTTCTCCCAGAATTGAAAAAAACTTGTTTATTTTTATTAAAGTCTGGGTCTTTACTTCAGGATTTTTGTTGTATTGAATTGGTACCGATTCGATTGCCTGATTTATCCTTTCCTTTGTGGAAAGTTCATCTTTTACCTCACGCGGAGCTTTGATGTCGACTTTGGCGATTTCACCTGCTTTCAAATTGTATCTTTTAGTTACAAGTCCAGTTAGCAACACTATATATATGAAAATAAATCCAACAACAAAAATAATAATCTTGTTTTGTTTTTTTTCTACGATAATTTCACCTATTCGTAGTTTTTTCATTAGAAATCACCCTTCGTAATATTAATTGCCTGCATCATCATCCACATTTTTTTGTTTAGGTTCCTCAATGTGTTCTGTTTGAGCCGCTATATCTTCCTCTGTTGTGACAAGAAGCTTTACTTTTAAAAGATTCCCTTTTTCAACTTTACTTTCAATTGCCTTATTCAATATCTTTACCGACTTGTCAAGATTTGAACATATTCCCCTGTAAAGTTCCTCTCCTGTGGATTCAGCAAGTTTGTCAATATTCTTTCTGGTTTTAACTTCATTTACTTCATAAAAAATTTCTTTATTCAAGAAATATTTACTTTCCTCTATTTTATCATACTTACTAAATTTATTTGCATCTTTTTTTAAATATAATCTCTTTCCATTCAGGTTTATATAATAATTTACCACTTTTCTTCCTGTTCGTTTCTTTTTAATGCTGTATGCATTAACTGTTTTTTGTTTCTCATAGGATACTCTGCATATTACTTTTCCTGAAGAATGTACAGGATACGTTTCTCCTTCCTTCCCCTGAACTCCACTTACAAGTATCTGCCCTTTTTTAACAACATCGCCGGTTTTTACAACTGGAGTTCCTGCAGTCGTATAAATTCCAACAACCTGGCCATTTTTTGAAGCTGAAAGATCACACTGTGTATTGTCAAATGTTATATTCGGCGGTGATTTTCTCTCTTCAACTTTTATTACAATTCTCGATCCTTCAATTCTTGCTCTTACCCACATTATGCTGTCGTCATTCTTCATAAGATTTTCCTCAAGTTTATATACATCCACCTTACTTTTCGGTATTCCTGGAACAATACCATAATTTTTAAGTTTTTGCCTTATCTCATAGGGCGGGAGACTTGAATCCGTATTTATCTGTATCTCCCACAAAAATGTCGACATATAATAAACTATACCAACAAACAACATGGATCCTACAATCAAACTTCTATTTTTCTTGAATTTAATCAAGAGAAACGTAAGCCCTCTCTTGCCTATTATTTTAATCTTTACTTTATTTTTTTTCGCCATATCCTTTATAACATAAAAATCTTCAAGTTCAACTTCCATAACAAGCGTAGTTATGTTTTTTTTCCTGACATTTTTTATATGGATATTATTTCTCCATATGAGGTTTAAAAATTTTTCAGGCATAATTGACTGTATCTCAATTGTTACAAGTGCATTTCCATATTTTTTTCTGCTATTTTTTTTCATATGTTATAGATGTGAATTTCCCTCCTATTGTTATGGTACTTCCCCCCATAAAAAGTACTTCAAATTCACTTCCGCATATTGAAATTATACCTATGCCTGAATTGACTTTAACCTCATTTTTTTCAAAAAGTATTATTCCCTTATGGTTTTCTATAATTATTTCATTATTGCCAGTTACCTGAATCCTTGGCATGTTTAAAATTATATCTCTTGGAAGATCCAGTTTATCTGCAATGTTTTGTTTTGTATTATACAATTTATCTCCCATAATATCACTCCTTGTATAATTAGCATTACTACCAATTCCTTTATTAATTTTATGAGAGATACTAAAAATAAATTACTTAAACAAAAAACAAAAACTCCCGAAGGAATTTTAAAAAACAAAAAAGGCTGAGAAACCCCAACCTTTTACATATTCAAATGTTGTTTTACAATTTCACTTATGAGCTTACCATCAGCTCTGCCTTTTACTTTCGGCATAATGTACGACATAATTTTTCCCATGTCCTTCATACTATTTGCCCCTACTTCATTAACTGCCTGATGAACAATTTCGGTAATATCTTCTTTGCTTAACTGCTGAGGAAGGTAATTCAACAAGATCTTTATTTCATTCTCGGTGGAATCAACCAAATCTTGCCTGTTCCCATTTTTAAATTCCTGTATAGCTTCACGCCTTTGCTTGACTTCTTTTGCCAATATATCTGTCACTTTCTCATCGTCAAGCTCTTTTCCATTGGTCTTTTCAACCAGTAAAACAGCAGCTCTAGCCATACTTATGGTATTAGCCTTAAACTTATCCTTGGACTTCAAGGCATTCTTCCAATCCTCTTGTAATCTTTTTTTAAGAGACATTTAATTTTGGTACCCTCTTTCCAAAAGAACTCTACTTATATTTTCTCTTTCTAGCAGCTTCTGATTTCTTTTTTCTTTTTACACTCGGCTTTTCGTAATGTTCTCTCTTCCTAACTTCTGAAAGAACACCAGCTCTAGCACATTTCCTTTTAAATCTTCTTAATGCACTTTCAATAGTTTCATTTTCTCCAACTTTTATTTCTGACATATTATATCCCTCCCTCCGCTAGCCCAATTTAATTTTAAAAATTAAATACAGTTAACATAGGTCAAATAGCACACTAATCATTATACAACAAATCTTTTTATACTGTCAACAGATTGAATTCAGCCTGGAGGCCATTCAAGTGACCTTCCACCAAGCATGTGAAAATGAACATGTGGTACGGTCTGTCCTCCATCTTTTCCTGTATTTGAAACAATTCTATATCCATTTTCAGATATATTCAAACTTTGGGCAATTTTTTTTGCAACCATAAAAACATGCGCAATAATCTTCGAATCTGCTTCATCCAAATCGTTAATACTGCTTATATGTTTTTTAGGAATTATGAGAACATGAACCGGTGCGCCCGGACTTATATCTTTAAAGCTCATTACCGTGTCATCTTCATACACTTTTTCTGAAGGTATATCACCCTTTATAATTTTACAAAAAACACAATCTTCCATGTATTCACCCCCTTTTCCAGTATGACGTGATGCATTTTTAGGGTTCAGTCTTAAATTAACAATTGAACATTTATTTATAATATTCAATAAAGGAATCAAATATCCTTCCAAATCAAATAAAAACTTTTACGTATCAGCACAACTTGCCAACAGCATATCCATTTTCTGAGGAAACAAGTTTGGTTTTTTCTATGCAGTCTTTAAGATTTCTATCTGATTTTGCAATTACTTTTATATAATTTGGAGTGTAGCCTTCATAAACATCATGATTGTTTTCAAAGTTCTGCTCATAAAGTACATTCATATTCTTCCCAATAAATCTATCCATAAACTGTCTTTCAAGAGTTTTATCAAGTTCTATAAGTTTCGCACTTCTTTGTTCTTTAACTTTTCCATCTATCTGTTCTTTCATTGCTGCCGCCCTTGTACCGTCCCTCTTGCTGTACTTAAAAACATGCATCTTTGAAAGACGTATTCTTTTCAAAAAGGCATAGGTTTCTTCAAATTCCTCATCACTTTCACCTGGAAAGCCAACTATAACATCTGTAGTCACAGAAACATCCTCTATATGATTTCTGAGTCCATTAAGCACCTTCTCGTACTCTTCCGGAGTATACCTCCTGTTCATTCTTTTAAGAGTCTTTTCACATCCACTCTGAAGTGAAAGATGAAAGTGGGGGCATAATTTTTTAAGTGAACTTATTTTCTTTATAATTTCATCTGTAAAAAATTGCGGATCTATTGATCCTATTCTAATTCTCTCTATTCCATCTATTTGGTCTACTTTTTCAAGTACACGCATAAGACTCCACTCATTGTGAAAGTCATCACCATAAGAGGCTATATGTATTCCAGATAATATTATCTCCTTAAAATTGTTCTCTGCCAGTTTTTTAACTTCACTTACTATGGTTTCCGGCTTCTTACTGCAAACATCTCCACGTGCAAACGGAATCAGACAATAGGAACAAAATCTGTTGCAGCCATCCTGTATTTTTAAAAATGCTCTTGTTCTCTTCTCATACTTCTCAATATTCAAATTTTCAAAAACATTATCTCTTAAAACCGTATTTACCCTGACAATTCTTTTTTTTTCAAGGACTGAATTATTTATCCAATGAAGTATGTCACCTTTGTTTTTTGTACCAAGAACTACATCTACTCCCTCTATGTTTGAAACAACTTCAGGTGCAACCTGAGAGTAACATCCCACAACAGCAATTACTGCATGTTTATTCTTTCTTCTGGCACGATGTATCATCTGTCTTGATTTTTTATCGCCCATATTGGTAACAGTGCATGTATTTATTATGTACACATCTGCATGTTCACCGTAATCAATAACTTCATATCCAGAATGTACAAATTTCTCAAGCATAGCTTCTGTATCATATTGATTAACTCTGCATCCCAGTGTTGCAGCAGCCACAGTTTTTTTTCTTCCATATATCGAAACAAATTTATCATTATCCATGGTCAAGTCAACAATTTCATTTAATTCACTCAACTATTCCATTCCTCCCAAATCACCAAGTTCATACATTAGAATAGATATGCACACAAATCCCGCTGTCTCGGTTCTAAGTATTCTTGGACCAAGTGTTACTATACTTGAATTAACATCTTTAAATGCCTGTATTTCAGAATCTGAAAATCCACCTTCCGGTCCAATAAATATAGCAATATTTTTTATATCTTTACAATCAGATGAATTAAAAACTTCCTTCATACCAAGTTTTCTTTCATTTTCATACGGTACAACCTTCAGGTCCATATTTTCAAATCTGTCCATAGCTTCTTTAAAAGACACAGGACTGCTTACATCAGGAATCAAACCTCTTCCACACTGCTTGCAGGCCTCAATCGCTATCTTCTTCCATCTCTGAATTTTCTTTTCTTCTCCACCCTTGTTTTTAACAACAACTCTATCTGTAAAAACTGGTACTATTTCAACTGCTCCAAGCTCCGTTGCTTTTTGTACTATAAGATCCATTTTTGCAGATTTCGGAAATCCCTGAAATAGATGAATTCGTAATTTGCTCTCATTTTGAAAATTCAATTCTTCAATTATATCTACATGCACACTTTCCTTGTCGATATATGATATTTCTCCCGCAAACTCTTTTCCAGAGCAATTGTTTATGATTACAGAATCACCATTTTTCAATCTAAGAACCTTGTATATATGTTTTACATCTTCTCCTGAAATATAAGCAGTACCATCTATTATATTTTTATCTGATACAAAAAATTTACGCATTATTAGAAACCTCTCTATTATTCTTCAACTAATCTTGCAGACACGCAAACCCACTCTCCATCTTCATTGACACTCTCTATTTCAAATCCTGAATTTTGAAGTTTGGAAACAACTTCGTCCTTCCTGTCCCTTAGTATTCCGGAAGATATAAAAATACCTCCACGTTCAAGAAAGTTCTTTACTTCATCAGTAAGTGGGATAATTATATCGGCAATTATATTTGCAACCACAATATCAGCTTTTCCTTTTATTACATCCATGAGATTTCCTTCAATTATATCTATGTTTTGAACATCATTGTACTTTATATTTTCGCATGCCGACCTTACAGCAACAGGATCCATGTCAACTCCAGTAGCATGTGCTGCACCAAGCTTTGCAGAAACTATGGAAAGTATACCCGAACCCGTTCCTATGTCAAATATCCTTGTATTTGCACCGACATATTTTTCGAGCTGCTTTATACACATCCTTGTAGTTTCATGTGTCCCTGTTCCAAATGCCATACCCGGATCAAGCCTTACAACAACATCTTCATCTTTTTTCTCATATTCTTCCCATATAGGTACCACTACAACTTTGCTTCCAACCCTTGTCGGCTTGTAATACTTTTTCCAGTTGTTTGCCCAATCTTCTTCATTTACTCTTTCTGCTTTTACAATACCAAGTCCGGCGTCAATATCGAACTCGGATAATTTATCAACTGAATTTTTTATATACGCCAAAGTGTCATTAAAATTTTCATCTTCCTCAAAATATGCCTTAACAAGCGCATAATCCTTACTCTTCAAAAGGCTGTTGTCAAAATAATCCCAGTCTCCAGGATGTTTCTTTTTAAATTCAACATCATCAGGGTCTTCTACTGAAACCCCCTGAACTCCTGTATTGTATAATATCCCTGAAACAGCTTCCACAGCTTCACTTGTAGTCTTTATAGAAACTTCAATCCAATTTTTATCCATAATACACCAACTTTTAATTATATAGCTCTTTAAAGCTTACGTTTTATCTTATCTATAATTGATTTTTTTCCGCCTTCAACATCTTCGCCGCCAGCCTTCATAAAATCAAGTAGTGCCTCTTTCTGTCTTTGATTTATGCTCTTTGGAACATCAACTATAAGCTTTACGTACTGATCGCCTCTGCCGTGTCCGTTTACTTTCTCAACACCTTTTCCCCTGAGTCTGAATACAGTTCCTGACTGGGTGCCAGACGGTACATCATATTTCACTTCTCCATCTATTGTAGGTACCTTCAATGTTGTTCCAAAAACCGCTTTTCCAAAGCTTATATGACTTTCTATATATATATCAAATCCTTCTCTTTTAAATTTAGGACTTGATGCAACTTTTATATTTATATAAAGATCTCCAGACGGTCCTCCATTGGAACCGGCTTCCCCCTGGCCTCTTATAGGAATAATATTGCCATTATCCACTCCTGCCGGAATATTTACATTTATCTTTTTGTGCTTTCTTATTTTTCCCTTGCCCTTGCAGTGAGAACAATAGTCTTTTATTACCTGACCTGTACCTCCGCATTTATCACATGTATTCATACTTACAAAACTTCCAAGAGGAGTATTTCTCTGTGTTCTTACCTGACCCGTGCCGCCACATTTGTCGCATGTTCGAGGTTTGGTTCCAGGTTTTGCTCCTGTACCATGACAATGACTGCATGTTTCGTTTTTATTTATGTTTATTTCTTTCTTCGTCCCAAAAACAGCCTCTTCAAAAGTTAGATTAATCGTGTATTCAAGATCGGAACCTTTCTGCGGTGAATTCCGACGTCTTCTTGAACTGCCTCCTCCACCTGAAAATCCGCCTCCAAAGAAGGAATCAAATATATCACCAAATCCTCCAAAATCCGAAAAATCGAATCCTCCGAAACCTTGACCTGCTCCAGCACCTCCAAAATCAGTAGTACCGAACTGATCGTACTGCGCTTTTTTCTGCGGATCTGAAAGTACTTGATAAGCTTCATTTATCTCTTTGAATTTTTCCTCGGCTTCTTTATCATTTGGATTCCTGTCAGGGTGGTATTTTAAAGCTAATTTTCTGAACGCTCTTTTTATTTCATCATCACTTGCACCTTTTTGAAGTCCCAGGACTTCATAGTAATCCTTACTTGCCATTTTTTATATTTCACCACCTAAAAATACTATATATAAACACTTTTAAATTTACTAAAAACAATAATTGCAAAATTAAACTTTATACTCAAATTAAGGGAAGAGTAAGAACTCATCCCTTAACTATTACCATTATACACATTTATTATATAATCGTGAAGAGAAAATATTATTTATCATCGTCTACCTTGTAATCCGCATCCACTACATTGTCATCATTTTTTGCACTTCCCTGGTCTGGACCTGCCTGCTGTCCTGATCCTTCACCTGGATTTGGTCCTGCGCCAGGATTTGGGCCTGCCTGTGCATTTTGACTGTATATCTTGGATGATATTCCATAGAATGTCTGAGTAAGATCATCAGTAGCTTTCTTTATTGCATCAAGATCTTCTCCGTCCTTGATCTTCTTTAAAGCATCAATCTTTTCTTCAATTGACTTCTTGTCTTCAGCAGATACTTTATCTCCCAAATCCTTCAATGTTTTTTCAGTCTGGTATACAGACTGGTCTGCATTGTTCTTTATCTCGATTGACTTCTTTCTGTCTTCATCCTGCTGTTTGAATTTCTCTGCATCTTTTACAGCCTTATCTATTTCATCATCAGTAAGATTAGTTGATGCTGTAATTGTTATATTTGCCTCTTTTCCAGTTCCCTTATCTTTTGCAGATACATTTACTATACCATTTGCATCAATATCAAATGCAACTTCTATCTGTGGAACCCCTCTTGGAGCAGGTGCTATTCCTGAAAGTGTGAATCTTCCGAGAGTCTTGTCATCAGCAGCCATCTTTCTTTCTCCCTGTACTACATGTATTTCAACAGAAGTCTGCCCGTCAGCTGCAGTTGAGAATACCTGGCTCTTTTTAGTAGGTATTGTAGTATTTCTCTCTATAAGAGGTGTTGCAACTCCTCCTAAAGTTTCAATTCCAAGAGTAAGAGGTGTAACATCAAGAAGAAGTACATCTTTTACATCTCCTGTAAGAACTCCTGCCTGTATTGCGGCTCCAACTGCAACACATTCATCAGGATTAACTCCCTTTGATGGTTCTTTTCCAGTAAAGTTTTTAACAGCTTCCTGAACTGCAGGGATTCTTGTAGAACCACCTACAAGTATAACCTTGTTTATATCGTTTATTGAAAGTCCTGCATCTTTGAGAGCCTTTTTCATAGGTTCTATTGTTCTTTGAACAAGGTCCTGTGTAAGTTCATTGAATTTTGCCCTTGTAAGGTTCATGTCTATGTGTTTTGGACCTGTTGCATCAGCCGTAATAAATGGTAAGTTTATATTTGTCTGCATTGATGATGAAAGCTCTATCTTTGCCTTTTCTGCAGCTTCCTTCAATCTCTGGAGAGACATCTTGTCAGCTCTTAAATCTATATTGTTGTCTGCCTTGAAAGTATCTGCTATATAATCTATTATCTTCTGGTCGAAGTCATCTCCACCAAGACGTGTATCACCATTTGTAGCTTTTACTTCAAATACACCATCACCGAGTTCAAGTATTGATACATCAAATGTACCACCACCCAGATCATATACAAATATTTTCTGGTTTGTTTCAGTCTTATCCATTCCATATGCAAGAGAAGCTGCCGTAGGCTCATTTATAATTCTTCTTACATTGAGTCCTGCAATTTTACCTGCATCCTTGGTTGCCTGTCTTTGACTGTCGTTAAAATATGCTGGAACAGTTATAACTGCTTCTGTTACAGTTTCTCCAAGATATGCTTCTGCATCTGCCTTTATTTTCTGGAGTATCATGGCAGATATCTCCTGTGGTGTATACTGTTTTCCATCTATATTTACTTTATGGTCTGTTCCCATATCTCTCTTTATTGACATTATTGTCTTGTCAGGATTTGTTATTGCCTGTCTTTTTGCAACCTGACCTACAAGTCTTTCACCGTTTGCCTGAAATGAAACCACAGATGGGGTAGTTCTTGCACCTTCTGAGTTTGCTATAACTACAGGATCTCCACCTTCCATAACCGCAACACATGAATTTGTCGTACCTAAATCAATACCTATTATCTTTGACATACTAATTACCTCCTCAATTAACTAACTTCAAAGTTCTATTAAATATTTGAATTAATTTGCAACCTTTACCATGCTGTATCTTATCACTTTATCTCCCCGCTTGTATCCCTTTTGAAACACCTCTGCTATACTATTCTTATCATAGTTTTCATCTTCCACATGCATAACTGCATTATGAAAATTAGGATCAAATTCACCATCTGCAGGTATTTCATCGACATCAAGTTTTTTAAGAGCCTCATTAAAAATTTTCACTGTCATTTCGACACCTTTTTTCAAATCGTCTGCACTTCCATCAACTTTGATTGCTCTTTCAAGATTATCAAGTACAGGAAGAATTTCTTTAAGTACATCTTCACATACATCTGTATATATTTTTTCTTTCTCCTTGGCAGTCCTTTTTCTAAAATTATCATACTCTGCAACTGTCCTTGCCAATCTGTCTTTCAAAGCTTCACACTGACTCTTTGATTTTCCAATTTTAATTTTCAATTCTTCATTCTCACTTTTTATATTTTTTAGTTCATCTTCCTTTTCTTTTTGCTCTGATTCCCCTGCACTTTCTTCATCCACATCTTTCGTGCAAGTATCTTCCTGTTTCTCTTCTTCAGGATCCTTATCATCGGCCGAACTATTTTCTTCAACCTTATCTTTTAAATCTTTATTTTTACATTCATCATTATTTTTAATATCATCCTTCTTCTTAAACATTTGATTGTTTCCTCCAATCTCATATATTTATAATAAAATGCAGGTGAATATAAAACTTAATCATAATCAAAGTAAGCATTTGTCAGAATAAAATTCAATTCTCTAACTACATTTGTGAGTACGGAAATAACCTTGGAATACGGAATTCTCGTAGGACCTATGAGACCAATTTTCCCTATAGGTTTATTTCCAAGATTGTAAAATGCCGATATCACACTGCAATCCTCAGCTCCTTGTATATAATTTTCGCTTCCAATTCTTATAGAAATATTGGATGAATCATTCAACAGTTCATTCACCTTTTCCTTATTATCCAACATTGACAGAAATTCTCTGGCTTTTTCAATATCTTTGTACTCTGGGTAATCAAATATATTTACGGTACCCTGCATATATATGTCAGCATTGTCTGCACTTTTCAGATTCTCATACATGACAGGTATAATTGCATTGAATATATCTTCATATCCTTTTAAGTCCAATTTTATATTATTTATGACTTCAAGATTTATCTGTTCACTGTTAAGTCCCCTCAACCTGTCACTTAAAAGGCGGCTGAGTTTTATAAGAACATTATCAGGAATATTTTTCCCAACACGTATAACATTATTCTTTATTACTCCATTATCTGTAACAATTACAAGGAGTATGTTGTTGTTTGACTCTATATTTACAAGCTGAAGGTGTTTTATATAACTCTTGCTTATTGAAGGAACCTTGACTATACATGTAAGCTTTGTAAGTTCCGAAAGAAGCATCGTCGTATGTTTTATTATCTCATCCATCTGGAGTATTGCACTGTTTAAAATCTTGTTTTTTATTATAATTAATTCTTCTTCACTGAGATTAGGCACATGCATAAGTTTATCAACATAAAGCCTATATCCCTTGTTTGACGGCTTCCTTCCCGACGAACTATGAGGTTGCTCCAAATAGCCCATATCCTCAAGATCAGCCATTTCATTTCTTATTGTAGCCGAACTTATTCCCATATTATATTTTTTTGCTATGGTTCTGGATCCCACAGGCTCCGCTGTTTTTATATAATCATTTATTATGGCCTGAAGTATTCTTATCTTTCTTTCATCCATTTCCATAATATCACCTCTTTATTAGCACTCGTTATTACTGAGTGCTAACTGCTATGATTAAAAAATATCACTGATATTTTTTTTTGTCAACTTTATACAGTGTTTATTATCTAATCATAATTTGCAGTATAATTTATTTAAGCCGACCATATTTTAAAATACTCACTTTTACTCCTTATATCTAAGTTGTCAATATAAACTCACACATCACACTGTTTGCCACATCCATACCTCTTCTGCTCAAGTACATTCTATCTCCCTTTTCAACAAGAGTTCCATATCGTATATGTTTCTCAATAGGCACCTTGTATACCGAATAAATATCTTTTCCAAATCTTTTTTGAAACTCAAAAATACTTATGCCATTTTTTTTTCTAAGGCCCATGAACATAAATTCTTCCATACTGTCGTAAATTGAATTTTTATGTACATCAAGCTTTCGAAGCTTTTTCTCTTCAATTTGGTTTATATATTCTTCTATACTGTCTGTTCTCCTGTATCTGGTTTTTCCAACACAGGAATGTGAACCGGCGCCGCATCCAATATAATCTCCAAGATTCCAATAATTCAAATTATGAATGCATTCAAACCCTTTCTTTGAAAAATTGGATATTTCATATTGCAGATATCCATTTTTCTCAAGAAAACCAACTGCAAAATGATACATGTCTCTTTCATCGCACTCGTTCATCAATTCTATTTCACCCTCATTATACATTCTATAAAAAGGGGTTCCCTGTTCCAATATAAGGCTGTAGCATGATATGTGTTCAACATCAAGTTCCACTACCCTTTCCAAAGTTTCCTTCCAGTCATCAAAACTCTGGCCTGGAATTCCAAACATGAGATCTACATTTATATTTGAAAACCCAAGCTCTCTTGAAATAGAATATGCCTTCTTAAAATCTTCAAGCTTATGTATTCTTCCAAGTCTTTCGAGTATTTTGTCCTGCCATGCCTGAAGTCCTATGCTCAGTCTGTTTACTCCCATATCTTTAAACAGCTTGAGTTTGTCTGCAGTAAAACTTCCGGGATTACCCTCTATTGTAAATTCAATTTGACTATGAAGTTTTCTTGAATTTATGGATTCTATAATTGTCTTCATGGAATTTGTATTTACATACGTAGGCGTACCCCCACCTATAAATATAGTACTTATACCACCTTTTATATCTCTTATCTCATCTGAAAGTGCCTGGGAATATTTATCAATAAGTGTTTCCTTTCCACTGTATGAAGTAAAATCACAGTACAAACACTTTCTCGCACAAAACGGTATATGCACATACAATGAAGTGTATTTTTCAAAATCATCATGCTGTACTTTAAAACTCATAAAGGCACCTTCTAATCCTCAGTCTTCAATATCGCCATAAATGCTTCCTGAGGTATTTCAACCGATCCTACCTGTCTCATTCTCTTTTTTCCCTCTTTTTGTTTTTCAAGAAGTTTTTTCTTTCTCGATATATCTCCTCCATAGCATTTTGCAAGTACATCTTTTCTCATGGCTTTTACAGTTTCACGTGCTATGATCTTTCCACCTATGGCAGCCTGAATAGGTATTTCAAAGAGCTGTCTTGGAATTATCTCTTTTAACTTTTGTGCTGTATGTCTTCCCCGCTCATATGCTCTTTCCTCTGGGACAATTATCGAAAGTGCATCTACAACCTCACCGTTCAGAAGTATATCCAATTTTACCAAACTTGCTTTTTCATATCCTTTTAATTCATAATCGAAGGATGCATATCCTCTTGTTCTTGATTTAAGTGCGTCAAAGAAATCATATATTATTTCATTGAGTGGTATATCATAATTTAAAGATACTCTTGTAGTTTCTATATACTGCATATCCTCAAATGTTCCTCTTCTTCCCTGAGCGAGTTTCATAACAGGGCCGACATAATCGGATGGAGTTATTATAGATGCCTTTACAATCGGCTCTTCCATGTATTTTATTTCAGACAGGTCGGGCATGTTGGTTGGATTTGTAAGTTCAACTATACTTCCATCTGTTTTTGTTATCTTGTATATTACAGATGGTGCAGTGGTTATTATATCAAGATTGAATTCTCTCTCTATTCTCTCCTGTATAATATCCATATGCAAAAGTCCAAGAAAACCGCATCTGAATCCAAATCCAAGTGCTATTGAAGTTTCAGCTTCAAAAGACAATGCTGCATCATTTACCTGAAGTTTCTCAAGGGAATCTTTGAGTTCATCGTATTTTGCACCATCTGCAGGATATATTCCGCTAAATACCATCGGTACTGCCGGTCTGTAACCTTCAAGTGCCTCTTCTGCAGGTCTTTTTGCCTCTGTAACCGTATCTCCGACTCTTGCATCCCTTACATCTTTTATAGATGCCGTAAAGTACCCTACATCTCCTGCCTCAAGTCCGCTGTTTGGAAGAAATCCAGGTGCAAACACTCCTGTTTCGGTAACTTCATAAAGTTTGCCAGTTGCCATGAGCTTTATCTGCATTCCCTGTTTAATGGTTCCTTCCTTTACTCTTATGTGGCATACAACACCTCTGTAGCTGTCATAATTGGAATCAAATATGAGCGCTTTTAAAGGCGCACTTTCATCTCCCTCAGGAGCAGGTACTTTTTCAACTATGGCTTCAAGTACATCCTCTATATTTACACCTGTCTTTGCCGATACAAGAGGTGCATCTTCTGAATCTATGCCGATTACATCTTCTATCTCCTTTTTTATTTCATCAGGTCTTGCACTTGGAAGATCTATCTTGTTTATAACAGGAACAATTTCAAGATCATGATCCAGTGCAAGATAGCAGTTTGCAAGTGTCTGTGCCTGTATACCCTGTGTTGCGTCCACAACAAGTATGGCCCCTTCACAGGCAGCAAGACTCCTCGATACCTCATAATTGAAATCTACATGTCCTGGAGTATCTATGAGATTAAATATGTATTCTTCATTTTCACGTCTTTTATACACAAGCCTTACCGCCTGTGATTTTATAGTTATTCCTCTTTCTCTCTCAAGTTCCATATTATCAAGTACCTGGGATTCCATCTCTCTCTTTGTAAGGGCACCCGTCTTTTCAATAAGTCTGTCTGCAAGTGTGGACTTACCATGATCTATATGTGCAACTATTGAAAAATTTCTTATGTACTTTTGTCGTTCACTCTGCATATTAGCAACCTCCATCGCCTGGCCGTCAGATAAATTTAAAAGATTTGCAACTCTGCAAATCTTTCTAAACACTAACTATTATTTATAATAAATTATAACATAACGGGTATTTCCTGAAAAGAGTACTAAATGGCATTTTATCTACTTTTGAAATACATTTGTTTTTATTTCATCAATTCTATCCGATACCCCTGAAACCACATGCTCCCCTGCAGATTTAATACCGTCTCCCGCATTAAAAATAGCATTGGCAGCCTTGTCTTTCAAACTGCAAAATGTATTTCCATTCATGTCTATGGAATATTTGTTTGTTTCTATTTTAAAATCAAGCGGCGAAAAACTGTAATCTATACTTATTTTTGAGTTATCCTTTATAAATTTAGGCATGCTGTTACTGACAACCAATATACCTGAAACAATGATTGCAATACTTAAAATTACAATCGATTTTACTGTTTTAATACCCATAAGACCACCCTCACAATAAATTTTTCTATTACTAAGGATGAACATTTTTACGTATTTTATACATTAAAGTAAAACCTCTACTCCAGAAAAGCTTTTATTTCCTTTTCGTCAAGTTCCGGTTGAAGTGCCCTGTTTATTGAGCTCGACAATATCTTCGATATTGATTCCATTACAATATCCACATCCTTCGGCGTAACCATGATATTCCCCGAGTACGGTTCTAAAACTTCGTTTATAAGTTTTCTCTTCTCTTCCCTGTCAAGAGACCTCAGCATGTTGTAGAATTCGCTTCCTTTATGGGACTTTGACATAAGCTCTTCAATTACAAGATCTATAGTGTCATTTGCCATAGTTGCTGCATCAACCACCGTTGGAACCCCTACTGCAATTACAGGAATACCAAGTGTCTTTTCGCTGAGTTCCATTCTTCTGTTTGCAACCCCAGAACCGGGGGATATACCGGTGTCGCTTATCTGTATCGTAGAATTTACCCTTTCAAGTTTTCTGGACGCCAGTGCATCTATACATATTATAAGGTTAGGCTTTATATTTCTTACTATTCCTCTTACTATTTCACCGGTTTCAATTCCTGTTATTCCAAGAACTCCAGGCGCAACTGCACAAACAGGTCTTATCCTCTCATCTATTTTATCTGGAACAAGCTGTTTGAGATGCCGTGTTATCATAAGCTTTGATACAACCTTGGGTCCGAGTGAATCCGGAGTTATATTCCAATTTCCCAATCCTACCACCATCACAGTCATACTCTTGTCAATCGGATTTTTTAATTTTTTTATCACATTTTCCAGTTGGTCTCCAACTACTTTACTGAGCTTATCTCCAAGCTCTCCGTTGTAAAATGCATACTTTGGAATCTCAATTGTTATATATGATCCTTTCGGCTTACCTATCTTCTTTTCTCCGACTTCTCCCGTAACTCTCACATTTGTTATTTTTATATCATCTTTAAATACTTCATCAATCTCTATTCCATCTGCTTCTTCTCCATTTTCACTTTCATATATCTGTTTAGCCTCCAGCGCCAAATCAGTTCTCACATTCATAAACAAAGCAATCACTCCAAACACATATAATCTTTAAATTATTATTAGCGTTTTAAAGACATATATTCATTGAAATTATACTTGAAGGAACTTACTTTTAATGTTATAATAGCATTTGTTAAATATTCGAAACTCACCAGCATTCCCCAAAGCTGACGAAATTATAAAATTATAAGGGGGTGAACTACCATGGCAAATATTAAATCAGCAAAAAAAAGGATAAAAGTTATAGAGACAAAAACTCTAAGAAATAAAATGATAAAATCTTCATTAAAAACAACGTTGAAGAAATTTTCAACTGCTGTTGAAGGCAGCAATGTTGATGAAGCTAAAGTCACTTTTGCTGCTTCAGTAAAAGCTCTTGACAAAGCTGTTACAAAGGGTGTAATCCACAAAAACAAGGCATCAAGAAAAAAATCAAGACTCGCAGCAAGATTACATAGCTTATCTGCTTAATAAATAAACCGGTTGATACCGGTTATTTATTTATGCAGCAGTTGTGTTTATTATTAAAAGTTCCATCTCAGTCTTCTCATTTACAGGAAGACTTTTTATTCTCTCCTCAGTATCGAGACACATATCAAGAGACCTTTTCAACTGTCTGATGGTGAATTTTTTACTTTGTCCAACCATAATTTTATACGCATATTCCGATTTCATGCCAAGCATATTCATTATATATTTCTTTTCCTTTTTCGCCTCAAGTTCCACTTTCATTTTAAGCATTCTATCAAATTGACGTTCTATCATTGAAAGTATATAGCTTATTTTCATGCCTTTGTATAAGAGTTCATCCAGAACATTGAGTGCTTCTTTCACTTTCTTATCTGCAATGGGATTGACAAGATCAAATATATCCTCATCACTGCTTTTTGAAAGAAGTTTTTCTATATCCTCTCTGGAAATTTCCCTTTCGTATGTATAACAGCATAATTTTTCCACTTCATTTTTTATCTCACTGAAATTTTCTTCTTCAACTAGGCTGCAAAATATTCTAAGTTCAAGTTTTCTTATGTTTTTTTTCCTCTCAATAAAAAGTTTTTCCACTTTTTGTTCAAGCTGTCTTCCCTTTAATTTTCCAACCCTGACCACACATGCACTCTTATCCATCTTGTAAATCTTTCTTCCAGGTTTATCCCTTTTGCCTTTGAATACATCATACATTATTAATATACAGTGTTTGGGAATCTTTTGAATGTAACTGCATATTAGTTCAAATTGTTTTTCGCCTGACAATTTGCTCTTTTCCGTTGAATTGTCATTTATAAAAGGCGCCCTGTATACTACCACAACTTTTTTATCACTCATAAACGGAAGTGTCTGACATGCATTTATTATTGCATCAAAACTTTCGAGGGCACATCCATCAAATTTTTGAAAATTAAGTTCGCGTAAATTTTTCGATATCGATTTTTCAATAATATTTTCTATGCATTCTTCAATAATCTTCTCATCCGTCCCACAAAATATATAACAATTTTTTAAATTGCCCTTTTTTAAATCCTGGCTTAAAGTAAAAGTATCTATCATAATAATCACTTCTTCCCTTCAGACAACATATTAACGAACCTTGACCATCCTGTTAAACATTATAACATATGACTTGCTTTTATCTAGAGCATCTCCATGTTCGAAATGTTGCCTGCCTTGATTGCATTTATCTTTAATGTCAAACTTGAGCTTGAATTTTGTTCCATTTTCATAGAAATTTGCAGATACAAAATTCTTTCCTTCAATATTCAATTTTATAGATTCATTCTTTCTTATATTATATATCAGGCCGTCTTTTGGATCAGTAACAACCTTTGATATATTTTTTGAGTCTTTTATGTCCATAATCCAGCTCGAATTAAAAAAATCATAATTACACAACATAATCTTTTTTTCTCTGCTTTCTATAATAACCGACTGGCCTCCTTTTAAACTTACAAGTGTTATTTTCGTAAAAACATTGAAGTTCTGAAAAAATAAAAAAATCAGAAATGCTATTGGAATGTACTTTGCTTTTTTAAGCCCTCTCTTGTAAAAAAGACAGCTTATGTAAGAAATCAAAATTGCAATTCCAGTCATATAACTCAAATATGCAATATCAGAATATATGCCGAGTATAATTGAAGTTGCTCCATCACATGCCATTATAACAATCCCAATAAGTTTTGAAATATAAAAGAACATCCCTCCCGTAAAAATAAAAGGCAATGACAAATTTCCAAGTACAACAATAACAGAATACATGGGAAGAAGTATCATGTTTCCAAGAAGCGAAACATAACTGAATTTTTGGATTGTAAAAGCTATATAGGGAAGTGAAAAAAGCTGAGACGAAACGTCCAGACTTATTGCCGACGCTATTTTTTCCGGAATCATGTAAAGTTTGCATGCTATTTTATTATAATACAATATTATACCAATGGTTGCTAAAAATGATAATCCAAACCCTATATCCACTATATAATACGGTCTAGCCATTATAAGTACAACTGCTGCAAGTCCCAAAGAAGAAAGACTGTCATATTCCTTGAAAAGAACCCTTGACATTTTGAATACAAACATCATAATAAAAGATCTTACAGTTGCTGCAGACATGCCTGTAAAAAATGTATAGAAAAGACATACAAGCGACGAAACTTTAAATCCAACAAGATTTTCAAGGGCAGCATAAAGAACAGCCATGTGAAATCCAGAAACACTCACTGCATGAACAACACCAAGCTTCTGGAATTCATCCTTTTGCTCCTGTGTAAAATACTGCACATCACCAAAACATATTCCCATGACAACTGCAGATTTATCATTTCCAATTGCACTTTGAAACTTGTCATGAATCATCTTTTTGTACTTATATGACAAATAATAAAAATCCTTCTTCAATACTTTATATTTTCTTACTTTGTATTCACCTATTATTCCCCTGTCAAATTGATCTCCGTTCTTGAAACTTCCACATGCATATATCTTACTCCCCTCTTCTATTCCATCAAGTTTGCCACTCAAGGTCACTTTTCTTCCTTCTATACTACCTGTAATATAATAGTTTTTTCTTTCCTGTATCCTTATATATGCATTTTGACCGGGTTTCAAACTAAAATAGTTTAGAGAACTAACACATGCCAATAAAAAGAAAATCAAATTCAATATAAAAAATTTCTTTTCAAGTACAGCAAAAAATATTATAAAAAACAGGGCGGCAAAAGCCGCCCCCACAAATAAATTATAAAAACATTCTAAAACGAACACACAACCACAAGCTGTTGAAACAGCATAAAATACCATTGGTTTTCTCATGGACAGCACCCCTGTCTATAATTGTGTCCACAAAATTATTATTATAAACACTATATATCATCTTGTTCATACATATAGTAATTTTCTTTATCAACCTTTCGAAACAGGCAAAATATAAACCACGGCACTACAAACAGGACTACAACCTCCCAATAAGTCACATCGAAAAACATCTTGAATCCGTAAAAAGCCGCACAAATTCCTATTTGCAACAAAGCGCCCAAGAAAAGTATTATATTTGAAATTCTAACTTCAAATATTTTTTTATTTGAAAAACTAAGTATAAAAATAATAAGATTCAAATTTAATACATTAAAAGGAATACTCCCAAAATACGTTACATTTAAAAAATCCGCCGTTTTAAAACTCAAAAATGAAAGTAGTCCAATTAAAAATCCACTGGATATCATAAACGAAGTCTTTTCTCTTACAACATTTCTCCCTATGGAGTAATCATTATATTCGGTTGACTCTACCCTGCACTGGGATATGAGTGCAATCGAAGACAAAAATACAACAAATAAACTGCTCCAAAGCGACTTTGGAAAAATATTCTTCATCACATCCGCTTTCTGTGATGTAAACATTTCAAATGCGATAAACCACATAATAGAAAAACTTGTAGATATAATATATATCATTATTTTTCTAATTACATTTATTATTCTTCTGGAACTTTCGACAAGATTTAGAAGCCGCATAAAATCTATATCCTGTATGAATATATCTGACAGCTTTTTTACGATATTACTTCCCATGTTTGTTATTCCTATATTGGACATCTTAAGTGCCGGGAGATCTGTAAGCTTCCATCCCGTCAAAGCGGTTGTATACCCATAATCCTTTAATGCACTTATCATTTCAACCTTGTGTTTCGAATTTACTCTGGAAAATATATTTATTTTTTCTCCAATACGTTTAAATTCTTCTTCCTGCATGTTGTCCATTTCAATTCCTGACAATATCTGCTGCAACCTTTTCACAATTCCAAGTTTTTTTCCTACAGCCAGCGCTGTAAGTTTACTGTCATCCGTAATTATGACAGGCTTTATTGAAAGTTTTGAAGCCTTAAGCAAAGCTTCCATGGCATTATCCTTCAATCTGTTTTCAAATCCAATTAGACCAACAAATACAAGATTGCTTTCTATATTTTCTTCCTGGCTCGGTTCATAATTGAAATTTCTATATGCAAATCCAATTACATTAAGTGAATCATTCGACATATTCATATCAGCATCACGTATTGAATCCATATCATCTTCGGTTATTTCAACCTCAACGCCATTTTTAAGTATGTGAGTGCACCTTTCAAGTATCGAATCAACTGTTCCTTTTACATTGGCCCTGTACTTTTTACCTACTCTGTTTACAGTGGTCATTATTCTTCTCTCTGTGTCAAAGGAAATTTGAAACAGCCTCTGATGCTCATCCTGAACTTTTTTTCTGTATATACCATTCTGCTCTGCAAATTTAGCAATTGAAATTTCAATTAGATCATCCTTTGAATCTTGAATCTTTCCATGTCCAAACCTTGTACCGCTGCATAAGATACCTATATACAGCATTCTTCTCAAGTTGTCATTCATACCTTCTCTTAAAGTTTCACCATCAAGTTCAATAAACCCGCCACTGCCATATGCTCTTGCTATATCAACTCTCTCACGTGAAAAACTTCCTATTTTATCTGTGCATATAGCAGAAATCTTGGAAAACTTTTCAATACTAAAAAGATTTTTAAAGTCCACATTGTTTTTCTTAAGTCTCGAAAGCAGAATCGTACTTATAATTCCGAGTATTATACAAAATCCAATCGGGAAACAACTTACAGCCATGAATGTTGAAAAAACAAATGGATTTGATACATCAAGTCCGATTACATACCTCAAAGCAACTGCCCCTGCAGTAATTGCCGCTAAAATTATTGTGTACATGTTCAATATTTCATTCATTTTTTCTCCAAAAGAAGACTTCACCTTGTCTTCCTTTAAAAGAAGCCTCATAATTTCAGCCACCTGAGTATCCATTCCAACCGCAACTACAATCCCGGTAGTATCACCTTTTACAACAGTAGACGACTTAAAAACCATGTTCTTTATATCTGAAAGTGGTATTTCGTTATCTTCCATCCTCGGCTCATATTTGTCTACCAAATATCTTTGACCTGTAACAGAACATTCATCCACTTTTAAGTCACTGCATTCTATTATCCTCATGTCGGCTGGTACAAGTTCCCCCGTGCCAACTATAACTATGTCTCCAACTACAAGATCCTGCGATTCAATTTTCATTGTCCTTCCATTTCGTATTACACGTGCATGACCTGAATTAAGCCTTTTCAACTCTTTTATATTCTCTTCATCCTTATATCTGTCGATAATTACACACATACAATTCACAGCTAATATAAGAACTAACGCAAATGCCTCAGTAAAGAAACTGAAATATAAAAGTACCGACATGCAGAGAAGCATAAAAACAACCCATATTTGTTTAAACTGCATGATAATCAACATCACGAAACTTTTAGTATCCGGCATCATTATCTCGTTTGATCCATATTTTTTTCTGCGGGACTCAATCTGTTCATCATAAAGTCCATAATAACTGCTGCTGTCAAGTTCCTTTACAATTTGACTCCAGGATTTTCTATACCACTTGTTAATCATAGATTTTTATTCACCCTCCTATAAAAAAGGACAATATATACTTCTATTTATATCGTATTTAAAAATAGCAACTTTATAAATCTGGAACAAATTATATTACTTAAAAAAACTCATCCGGCACCATTAGCCTTATCGACTTTTTCAAATCTTCCGTGTAACTTCTTCGCTCAATATATAATTTTTCAGCTTCTTTTAATTCTATTTTATGAAATTTAATCTTGTCCATGGGTTTTAACTGAACAAGCTTTGGTATATCACAGGCCGCAACATGCGCTATTTTGGGATATCCCCCTGCCGTTGCCCTGTCAGCCAGAAGTATTATTGGGTTTCCCTCCCCTGGAATTTGTATAGTTCCAAAAGATACTTCTCCTGATATCATTTCCACATCTTTCTGAAATTCAATTTTAGGACCTTTCAGTCTAAATCCCATTCTATCGGATTTAGCATCTATGGTAAAACAAGAATTGAAAAAATCTTTTATACTGTCTGCCTTTACCATATTGAATTGAGTATCTTTAAAAACCCTTATTGTATGACACTTGATACTTTCTATAACATAATTTCTAACATACCAGCTGGATGTCAGGAATTTTTTATTTTGAAAGTTTTCATTTGAAATAATACTTTTTATTATCCTCCTTGAAAACTCACTTTTTGAACGTGTTTTAACAACATCGCCCTCTAAAAGACACCTTCCATCTTTCCCGCCAATTTTACCCCTTGTATAAGTACTCCTGCTTCCCATAACATCGGGAACATCAAATCCACCTGCTACAGCCAAATAACACCTTGAACCAAGGATGCATCTTCCAAAATCCAGTATACAGTCCTTCTTTATATAAACAGGCCTATCAGCCGGTACCCTTTTTCCATCTATTTCAGGTGAAATATCTGCACCGGATATTGCAATCAAAGTCCCTTCTGATATTTTTAAAGAAGGTCCCACAAGCGTTATTTCAAAAACACTTTCATTCTCATCGTTGCCTACAACCAAGTTTGCAAGTTTCATGGAATAGTTATCCATTGCTCCGCCTGCAACTACTCCATACTTTTGATATCCATATCTTCCAGAATCCTGAATGGTTGTAAAAAGTCCTCCTTTCAAAACAACTATACTCACAACATTCCCTCCTTGAATTTTGCGTAGTCCCCCTTGGAAACAGGATAAAATTTTACTACATCACCACATTCCAGGATAGGTTTGTCATATACATTAAAATCAAACAATTCAAGTGGTGTCCTGCCAATTATCTGCCATCCTCCCGGAGTTTCTATTGGATACACTCCCGTCTGACTTCCTGCAATTCCAACAGAACCTTTTGGAATTTTAGTTCTTGGTGATTTTCTCCTTGGAGTATAAAGTTTCTCCGAAAGCCCTCCAAGATACGGAAAGCCAGGTGCAAAACCAATCATGTATACTAAATATTCCCCACTTGAATGTATGTGTATTACTTCTTCTACTGTAATCCTGTTAAATTCGGCAACATATTCTAAATCCGGACCAAACTCTCCTTCATAACACACAGGTATCTCAACTACATGATGATCATATCTGCAGGTAAAATCCAATTTTGAAAGTATATCCTCAAGTATCCCTTCTACCCTTTCAAAAGGCGATTCCGAACCAACAAGAAACGGATCATAAATAACAGAGACGCTCGAAAAATAAGGTATATATTCTATAAACCCCTTGAACTCATGTTTATCAAGATACTCACAGAAAATCCTTATTTTTTTATTTATACTCTCATCAATTTTATATCCAAACTCAATCACGGCCATCATCTCATTTGCCTGAAATACATTAAATTCCTGATCCTTCATCTTTCAAATCACCGCCTTTGAAAACTAAAACCCCAATTTATAGAGACTTTATCTGTATTTTTTCAGCTTCAAACGCTCTCTTTATTTTTTTAACGAACTCAACAGCCTTTGCTCCATCTCCATGAATACATATTGAATCTGCTTGGATTGAAATATCATTTCCATGTACATCTTCCACTTTTCCTTCCTTGACCATTCTTAAAGCCCTTTTAATTACAACTTCGTCTTCTTCAAGGACAGCCCCCGGCACTCCTCTCTGTACAAGAGATCCGTCATAATTATACGCTCTATCTGCAAACACCTCGCTTGCAGATCTAATTCCAACCTTTCGGGAAGCTTCGATCATCTTGCTTCCGCTGAGTCCTAAAAGAATAAGATTTTCATCGAACTCAAATATTCCACGGCATATGGCAAGTGAGATGCCCATATCCTTCGCTGCCATATTATACAGCGCACCATGTGGTTTTACATGATGCATTTCAGCTCCCCTAGACCTGCAAAATGCATAAAGGGCACCAAGCTGATATTGAACCATTAACTTAATTTCCTCCAAAGACAGTTCAATTTTTCTTCTGCCAAATCCCTCAATATCATGGAAGCCAACATGAGCCCCTATTGAAACATCATGTTCCTTTGAAATTTTAACAGTCCTGTCCATTACAACCGGATCTGATGCATGGAATCCACATGCTATATTTGCAGACGAAATATATTTAATCACCTCTGCATCCGATCCAATTTTATAATGTCCGAAACCTTCTCCCATATCACAATTCAAATCTATCTTATACATATCTTCCCCCTAGTATTTAAGTTCAACATTTTTCAGATCCGTAACAAGCATGTGTCCAGGAGAATGGGTTATCACAATCTTGGGTTTTACATTCATAATCACAGACTGCGGTGTCACTCCGCATGCCCAGAATACCGGAACTTCACCCTTGTTTATTGTAACCGGATCTCCAAAATCAGGTTTTCTTATATCATCAATTCCTATACACAAAGGATTTCCTATATGCACAGGCGCTCCATGAACCTTTGGAATTTCGCCGCTTACAAGCACCGACTTAACTACCTGCTCCCGAGGAATCGGTCTCATACTCACAACCATCTTTCCATTGAATATTCCCGCCGGTATGCAGTCTATATTTGTAATAAACATCGGTACATTGCAGCTCTCTTCAATATGCCTTACAGGAATGCCGGCCTCAATAAGATTTGATTCAAACGAAAAACTGCATCCAATCAAAAAACTTACAAAGTCATCCCTCCACATACTTTCGACATTCGTATACTCTCCAGAAAGTATCCCATTTTCATACACACGGTATTTTGGAATATCTCGCGTAATATCTATATCTTTTCCAAGATATTTAAGTTTTCTACTACCTGTATCACTTACCTCGAGTATTGGACAGGACTTCGGATTCCGCTGTGTAAAGAGCAGAAAATCATAGGCTAGATTTTTTGGAAGAACAACAAGATTTGCCTGAGCATACCCTGAACACATTCCGGACGTGGGTCCTGTAAGTTTTCCTTCCCGTATCAGTTTTCTTACTTCATAAGGCTTCATAATTGAATAATCCATGATCAATACACCTCTAAATCACATTTTTCAGACTGTTGTCTTTCTTGTATCTCTTAACGTCTTCTTTTTCATAAAAACCAAGCTCGATTACCTTGTCAAACCATACAGCACAAGTTTTGTCAAGCTTCATCGCAGAATCTATACACTCCCTCATAAGATTCACAATTGATACGTTCATAGACATATTGCAGCCGTCTATTGCCGGTATCAAATCTCCATACATATCTATCATTCCACTTCTCGATGCCGTTATCATAGCGTCTTTCTCCATTTCAACAGTATGCATTATATTCATGTCTTTTTTTAGATACGAAAGTGCCGCTATAAGGCCATAACATCCCCAGTCGGAAACCGTAGCAGTTATTATATTGTCCGCAGCCGTATCAGCAAGTATTCCTCCCTTGCAGCCGCAGGCGCATCCTCCCTTTGCAGCATAAGGCACATACTTTTGTATATGTTCTTTTATAGCACCCATTCCAAGCTCATTTCCAAGATCCCCTATTGCTATATTAAGAACTCCCATTTTTTTGAGCTTTTTAAAGAGTATGTCCACCTTTGCCTCTATTTCGGTGACGTCAAGTCCTATTGCATTATGATAAACTCCAACTGAATTTGCTCCTGGACATTCTATACTTATAACTGCAGAAGGAACACCTTTTGAAATAAGCTCATCCGCCTGCCTTTCAGCCCTACTTTTATCCTTTGTAAAAGCTATTCCTGAAACAGACAATGGGTACTTCTTTACATCTTCAATACTTTCATAATAATGAAGTCCGACTACATATGAAAGATTTTGAACCGCTTCTATATTGTCTTTGGGACACACTATAACAGGTTTTACTCCAAATCCTTTTACAAGAGCTCTTGCAAGAAGCATTGTACTTACTATGCCGTCCATTTCGGCCTTTTTAAATGGAAGAAGTACAAATCCTGTGAGTATATACACGATATCCCCCTCCTTCAATGTTAAAGCAAGCTTCTTCCCACTATTCATCGTAAGTGGTTCTTTTGTATATTCTCTTGCTGCACTGTAGAGTATTCTGCATACCCCATATCCTCTCGGGTCTAGATTCATAAGGCTGTCCAAATTTTCTCCTATATTAAATACAGTCAATTCTTCCTGATTAATCATACCCTAACCCTCCCTGTTATTTTGTTTCTTCTAAAAATTCTTCCATAAGCGCATCCTGAAGTTTTCTAATTATGTCAGGTGCACCTCCACCCACAGCTTTCCCGTCTATCTCGCCCGCAGTCATGCAAAATTGTCCTGAACTTGTAACTATAACCTCATCCGCATCCATAAGTTCTTCCAGCGTAAATGGCGTTTCATCTACAGGTATCCCAAACTTTTTGCACATCTTTATAATATGTGACCTTGCAATACCTGGAAGAATCAGATTGTCTGCCGGCGCTGTTTTAAATATTCTGTCTTTTATAATTGATACATTACTGTGTGCACATTCCGTAACTCTGCTTCCCCTGTGAAAAACCGCCTCCTGGCATCCCGCTTCATCAGCCTTTTGAGCAGCCATTACACTTGGAAGAAGATTAAGAGTTTTAATATTGCAGTGCAAAAATCTAGTATCCTCAACAGTTATAAGTCTTAACTTATCAGACATGTCCTTTACTTCCTGCGGCTTTAATATTATCCACACATTTGCCTTTACTTCAGCCTTTGGGAAAACATGATTTCTCATTTCAGTCCCTCTTGTTATCTGCCAGTACACAAACTGTTCTCCAGAATCAACTTTATTAACCATATCAATCAAAAGCTCTTTCAACTCTTTTTTTGTATATGGAATCTTTATTTTCAAAAGTCCTGCACTATTAAAAAAACGATCCACATGTTCATCAAGTGCAAATATCTTGTGATTTCTACTGTAGGTTGCATCGTAGACTCCATCTCCAAAGTAACATACACGATCATTCATTGGTATTGTCATATTCTCAATAAGATCATACTTACCATCATAGTACCCAAGATTTTTCATTTATATTTCCTCCTCAAATTGATATTTTATTAATTATATATAATATTTTTTATTTTTTTATTTAAATAGTTGTGCATTTGTTATTGATTTATGATTTAACTACATATTATATTACTAAATATATTTTTTCAATATTTACATGAATTTATGTATAATTTAGTTTTTATTATGATAATGCCTATAATTTTTATTTTATTTTCACATATAAAAGAATTTTTTACTCTAATAAAATATACTTATTTTACATCTTTAAGTATACAATAAGTCTTTGTACGTGATACCCCCTCAATACTTTTTACTTCTCTATGAATTTTCTCCAGATCTTCCGGTGAATTACACAATATTTTTAAAATGAAATCAAAATCTCCTGTTAAATAATAACAGAATACTATATGCTTGTTTTTCAACACAGCTTCAGTAAATGATTTATAAAATTTGGGATGGTCAAGACTTACCTCCATCAAAGCACTCGTTGTATTTCCCATTTTACCCTCGTCAAGTAAAATAGTATAACCTTTTATTATACCGTTTGCTTCCATTTTCTTTATGCGTTCAATCACAGCTGAAACTGAAAGATGTATTTCTCTGCTTATTGCAGACGCCTTAGCTCTTGCATTGACTTTCAAACATCTCAATATTTCACGATCCATATAATCCATAAATACCACTCCAAACTCCCTTTGTATTTGTTTTGAAAACACTAATCTCTTGATTTATAATTAAATATATATTTCCTTTGAATTTATTTTATCATAATTTTCATGTGCAATTTTTCAAGTTTTGAAGTGAAAGATATCACATTGAATGTTATAGATGTTAAAATAATCTTATAAGGTTTTCAATTTATAAAGAAGGTGTCTTAATTTTGATTATACAAATTATATTGACGATGTTTGTAGTTGGAATGCTGCTTGGATTTATCGGCGCCGGCGGCTCAGGGTTCATAATATCAATACTCACGACAATATTCGGATTTCCAATTCATACTTCCCTCGGAACTGCTCTGGCAGCAATGATATTTTCTTCAATATCAGGCACAGCAAGTCACTACAGAGAAAACAACATAATACTTAAAGTCGGACTTGCAACAGGTATATCCGGAGCTGCAGGTGCATGGATAAGTTCCAACTTTTCTACCTTCGTGCCAGCTAATGACTTAAAATGGATGACTTCCGGAATGCTTTACCTGTCAGCTCTCATTTTATGGATTAGGATGATCATAATTTCAAAACGCGGATCAAGTATGGATTTTGACAATGTGCCAGATGGAATGAAATTTTGGATTTATTGTTTTGGTATAGGAATCGTCTGTGGTGCAATTTCTGGAATATTTGGCATAGGTTCAGCCTCTTTTATACAGATAGGCCTTCTGTTTATAATGGGAATGTCCGTAAGAAAATCAGCCGGAACAACCATGCTTGTAATAATACCCATAGCCCTTGCCGGAGGTGCCGGATACTACCACCTTGGATATCTTGACATAAAACTTTTAATTGAAGTTGTAGCAGGAACAATGGCCGGATCATATATAGGTGCCAAATTTACAAAACGCGTTCCTGAACCCCTGCTTAAATTTGCAATGGTTATGGTTCCCATAACTGCAGCTACAATACTTTTATTTTAGTATTGTATAAAATAGATGTCATATAATATAAAATTATCTGATGTCTATTTTGTCCTTCATCTTTTCAAAACTCTTGTCTCCTATCCGGTCTACATTCTTTATATCTTCTACAGATGAAAAACCACCCTCAGACTCCCTATAATCTATTATTTTCTGGGCAGTAACTTCACCTACCCCCGGTATATTCTCAAGTTCTTCCTTGGAGGCTTTGTTTATATTTATCTTTTTATCATCTTTTGAAGATGATGATGAAGAAGAATCTGACTGACCTGCAGTATTATTACTATTTTGTATTTTTTCTATGTATATATAATCTTCATCTTTCAATTTTTCTGCAAGATTTACTTTCAAAGTATCTGCATCGCTTTTAAATCCTCCCGATACTCTTATAAGTTCCTGTATTCTACTGTCACTTTTCAAAGTATATACGCCTGGTTTATTTACCTCTCCATTTATGTAAACAGTTATCTTTCCAGACATATTTTTAACTGCATTGCTTTTTCCCAATCCTTCAGTGTTTTTTTCTTCTTTGAATACATCTTCGGTCTTAACATTCTGAACCGGCTTTGATCTAAAATAACCAACTGCAGCAAATACCGAAAATAAAAGTAGTATAACTACCGATCCTATAATTTTCTTTTTCAATACCTTCCTTTTATTTTTTTCAATCCACAGACAAATTTTATCCATTATACTCATTTTATTTCCTCCATATAACATATAGAATTTGCATTTTACATTATTTTGAATTACAATGTATATTCATGCTAATTATTTATAGTATTGACAGTATTCAAAAATTATGTCGCATATATTACATTTTTTTGATATAATGTTATAAGCATTGCAAAGGAGGAAGATATGAAAAAATTACTCTCATTCTTAATATTAAGTTTGTTTTTAGTCGAATGCGCATCCAGTATAAAGGTTTACGCAAAAGAAAAACCTCCTTCGGTATCAGCTGACAGTGCAGTACTTCTTGATGCTACAACAGGACAAATCCTGTATTCAAAAAATCAAGATTCAGCATATCCGCCTGCATCAACTACAAAAATCATGACTGCACTTCTAGTACTTGAAAACTGCAAATTGGACGATTACGTAACTGTTGGTGCAACCCCACCTAAAATTGAAGGTACTAGAATCGGTTTAATACAAGGTGAAAAGATAAGAGTTATAGACCTACTTTACGGTATGCTACTCGCTTCCGGCAACGACTGTGCTGAAGCCCTTGCAGAATATGTAGGGGATGGTTCGATAAAAAAATTTGCAGACAAAATGAATAAGAGGGCAAGGGAACTTGGAGCTTCCCACACAAACTTTGTTAATCCAAGTGGTCTTTTCGATGAAAACCACAAGACATCCTCAAAAGACCTGGCTCTTATAATGAAAAAATTATCTGAAAACCCTGAGTATTCACGAATAGCTACCAAAGTTTCTTATACAATACCTAAAACAAATAAATCAAAAGAAACTAGGACTGTATGGAATGAAAACAAACTAATTCAAAAACAATCCAAGTATTATTACGAGGGATCACTCGGAGGTAAGACAGGATATACAATCCAGTCTTTTCATTCCTATGTGACTTCTGCATCTCGCGGAGGACATAAATTTGTAGTTGCCCTTGTACACGACAAGAAGAAAACATTTTTTCCGGATGCAGTATCTCTTTTAAACTATGGATTCAACAACTTCAAACTTGAAAAACTATATTCCAAAAATCAAATTGTAACTACATATAAAAGTGGAGATTTATCAGTGCCACTTATAGCCCAGTCGGATTTTTACTACACAAAGGATATAAAAGACAACTCCAAACCAACAATAAAACTCAAGCATTTAAATTTAGCTGAAAAATCTTTTAAAAAGGGTGAAACTATAGAACAGGCAACAATATCCTTAAATGGAAAAGTAGTCGGCAAACTAAATCTTTTAAGCAAAACAAACCATGATCCAAAAATCAATATTAAGCAACATATAAGTCAGATAACAGGTATAGACAATCAATACATATTAATTTTATCTTGTTTTACAATATTGATAGGTGGAACTGCACTACTTTTAATAAGACGGCGTTTATCAAACATAAATTAATAAAAAATAAGTTGAAATCCATGAAAATCATGTTTCAACTTATTTTTTCTATGAGCTGTTTTATATCTTCTGGTAGTTCCGTTTCAAGTTCTATTTTCTTGCCAGTACGTGGATGTGGAAATTTTACACTGTACGCATGAAGAGCCTGTCTTCCTATATATTGGCAGTCATCCTCTTCACAATAAAGCGAATCTCCAAATATAGGGTATCCAATGCTGCTTAAATGCACTCTTATTTGATGGGTTCTCCCTGTTTCAAGAGTAAGTTTTACAATATCACCAAGTTTTCTTCTTTCAATCACCTTGTACCTTGTAATACTCTTCTGGCCCCTATTGTCTACAACCCTCTTTATTCCATTATCCTCTGATCTGTATATAGGCAAATCTATAATGCCTTCATCCTCATCCATATTTCCATGAACTACTGCAATATAACTTTTTACAAAGTTTACAGATTTCATATCTCTTGCAAGAGCCATGTGTGAAAATTGGTTTTTTGCAACAATCACAAGCCCTGATGTATCCATATCAAGTCTACTTACGAGCCTTACTATGCAGGTTTCTTCATTTTCTCTGAAATGATACAAAAGACCATTTGCAAGAGTGCCGCTCTGGTAGCTTTTAGTTGGATGTACAACCATTCCTGGTGACTTGTTTACAACAATTACGTCCTGGTCCTCATAAACTATGTCAAGTTCCATATTTTCTGGATTTACATTTTGAGTTTCTTCTTTAAAAGGATCAAGAGCTACAACATCGTTCACCTTTAAAACATAGTTTAACTTTACACGTACTCCATTTACTTGAATTCTTCCATCCAATGCTGCACTTTTTATAAGTCTGCTGGAAAGTTTTTTGTGACTTTTCAAATACTGCCTCAACTTCAATCCCTGTTCTTCAGACTCTACATCGAAAATTAATTTTTCATGTTCTCTCATAGCCACACCCTTTCTTTTCCCTTAAAATGCAGTGGAGAATACATCCCCACTGCATTTTAACTAATCCAAAACTGCTATTACTTCAACTTCAACAAGAGCATCCTTTGGAAGCTTTACTTCCACACATGATCTTGCAGGCATATCTCCCTTGAAATATTTGGCATAGACCTCATTTACTACTGAAAAATCTTCCATGTTTTTTACAAATACAGTAGTCTTAACAACATTATCAAAAGATGCCCCTGCTTCCTTTAAAATAGCCCCTACATTGTCAAGTGATCTGCAAGCAGCTTTCCTTACATCACCTGAGACAAGTTCGCCTGAAGACGGATCAAGTGGAATTTGCCCTGATATAAAAAGCATATTGCCGGCTTTTATTGCCTGAGAATATGGACCTACCGCAGCAGGTGCATTTTTAGTACTTATTACTTTTTTCATAAAAAAGCCCCCAGTTACTTACATATTTTATTTTTGTATTGTGAAATTAAATAATTTCTACCTTTTATAGTATTTACATGCAAAAGCTGTCTCTTGTCTATAACATGCTTTATTGTATTGTCAAAGGAATCAAGCAGAGCTCTATCCAAATTTAAAAATGCATCTTTTCTTATTTTATCAACTCCTGGGAAATCTCTCATAGGCTCAATATAATCTGAAACATAGACTATCTTCTGCATCAAAGTCATATTTTCCTTGCCCGTTGTATGATAGGCTACTGCACTCAGTATATCCTCATCGTATATTCCCATCTTGTCTCTTGCAATTACTGCCGCTACAGGACCATGAAGGAGATTTGGAGTTTCTTTTAAAACTTCATCTATGACAATTCCATTTTTATTTGCAATATATATAAGTTCATCATCAGACATGCATTTGGCACAATCATGTACAAGTCCAGCTATCCTGGCTTTATCCACATGAGCTCCATATAATTGGGCCAATTTGACAGAGGTATCCCTCACACCAATACTGTGTTTATATCTCTTGATTTTGAGATTTTTTTCCAAATACTGATTTATTTCTTCCTCATCCCACATTTAACCATCACTCCAAAACAATAAATATTATTCTATTTATAAAGATTGTATTTTTTTATTATTTCATAAACACTTTCAGGTAAAAGATAGCTTACGTTTCTTCCAATCCTAATATTTTCCCTTATGCTTGTAGATGAAATATCCAAAAGAGGAGCCTTCAGACATATTATATTGGTAGAATATTTTTTCTCGATATACCTTTTTTGGTCTATTATACTTTCTCTGCTGAATCCCGGTCTGTCAAAGACTATAAACTTACATAACTTGAATATTCCTCCTGGATTATTCCATTTTTCTATATCCATGAGACAGTCCATACCGGTTAAAAAATACAATTCCGTGTTATCGTCATTTTCTCTAAAATGAAGTAATGTCCTGTATGTATAACTCAATCGGCTGTTTTCCATTTCATAATCGCTTACAACAAACTTCTCTTCTTTTTTAACAGCCTCTTTTACCATGTCGTACCTTATAGGTGCATCAGTTACCTCATTTTCAAGCTTGTGAGGCGGAGTACCCGACGGCATAAATACAATTTTGTCGAGCTTAAGTTTATACAGCGCCTCATAGGCTATGTGTATGTGTCCATTGTGTATAGGATCAAAGGTACCACCAAAAATAGCTTTTCTAATCATTGTGCTTATCTCTCCAAACAAATTATAGCAGATATTCAAATTCAAAGTCGTTGAGTCTTATAGTATCTCCATCTTTGATTCCCAATTCTCTAAGTTCATCCATTACACCTTTGTTTTTCAATACCTTATAGAAATACCTGAGTTCATTATAATCATTTACATTAACACTTGCAAGAAGTCTATCTACAAAGCTTCCCTCTATAATATACGTATTTTCTTCTTTTCTTATATTATAGACAAATCTCTTCTCCTCAGGTACAAACATTTCACTTTCATCTATTTCCATATCTTTTACAGGTATCTTGCTGAGTTCTTCATAAGCTTCCTTCATAAGTTCATCTATTCCCATGTTTGCAGCTGCAGATATCTTGAATACTTTTTTATATCCAAGCTTCATTACCTTTTCCTTGAATTTTTCAAATACACTGTCGTCATAAAGCATATCACATTTGTTTGCAGCAATTATCTGAGGTTTATCCCATAACTTCACATCATACTTCTTAAGTTCTTCGTTTATCTTCAAAAAATCATCAAAAGCATCTCTTCCCTCTACTTGGGATATATCAACCACATGTATCAAAAGTCTTGTTCTCTCAATATGCCTTAGAAACTGAATTCCAAGACCTACACCTGAGGATGCACCTTCTATTATTCCTGGAATGTCTGCTATTACAAAGCCATTTATCCCCGGTACATCAACTACTCCTAGATTAGGATTGAGAGTAGTAAAATGGTAATTTGCGATTTTTGGGGTTGCCTTTGTTACAATAGACAATATAGTTGATTTTCCAACATTCGGGAACCCAACAAGACCAACGTCGGCAAGTACCTTAAGCTCAAGCGAAATATGTCTTTCCTCACCCGGCATGCCTGGTTCTGCAAATTCAGGTGCCTGTCTTGTAGACGTAGTAAATCTCACATTTCCGCGTCCTCCACGTCCTCCCTTTGCAACAACGCAGCTTTCGCCTTTGTGTGAAAGATCCGCTATTATCTTGTTTGTATCAACATCTCTTACAACAGTGCCTATAGGCACTTTTATATAAAGATTTTCTCCGTCTTTTCCAAAGCACTTGGACGGTCCTCCGTTTACTCCCTTATCCGCCTTGTATTTCTTTTTATACGCAAAGTCAAGAAGAGTTGTAATATTATCATCAACTACTAGTATTACGTCTCCTCCATCTCCTCCGTCTCCTCCGTCAGGTCCCCCAAGTGGTACATACTTTTCTCTTCTGAATGATATGGCTCCATCTCCGCCATCTCCAGATTTTACAAATATTCTGGCCGTATCCACAAACACTTGTATCACCTTCCTATATTTTAATCTTGATTTAAAAAAGGCACCCTCCGCAAGGGTGCCTTATAAAAATTATTCAGCTACAACTTCTTCCTCAGGTAAAGGATAAACGCTGGCCTTTTTTCTATTTTTCCCTACTCTTTCAAACTTAACTACACCATCTATCTTGGCAAAAAGTGTGTCGTCTGAACCTATTCCTACGTTATTTCCAGGATGTATTTTTGTTCCTCTCTGCCTGAACAATATATTTCCAGCTAGAACAAACTGTCCATCTGCAGACTTAGCGCCCAATCTCTTGGATTCACTTTCTCTACCGTTTCTTGAACTACCTACTCCCTTTTTATGTGCAAACAACTGAAGATCCATAGTAAACATAAAATCACACCTCCTCAACATATGTTTTTATATATCTACCATAATTTAATTCTATGTTTTTCAAGCCGAGCAACATGGTATTCATAAGTACCTGGCATTTTTCTATATCACTTTTTTTCATATTTTCAAGTGAAAAGCTTAAAAAACCATCATCTACAGAATATTGAACATCGAAATTCAATACCTCTATAATTCCAATTAATATACTCTGCGACAATACAGATACAGCACAACAGACCAAATCATATCCGCTGTCCACAGACCCGGCATGACCTGAAAGTCTGACTGAAACCAGATTGCAGGACTTCTTTTTAAATTCCACATCAATCATGACTAAGCATCTATTTTTTCTATCTGTAACTTAGTATAAGGCTGTCTGTGACCTTGTTTCTTTCTGTAGTCAATCTTTCTCTTGTATTTGAATACAATTACCTTCTTGTTTTTGCCGTGAGACAAAACTTTGGCACTTACTTTTGCTCCTTCAACCTTTGGTTTTCCAACAACAATTTCGCCATCTTCCTTGCTTACCGCAAGAACATCTTCTATCTCAACTGTTGAATCAACCTCGGCATCAAGTTTTTCAACATATATAACGTCTCCTTCTGAAACCTTATACTGTTTTCCTCCTGTAACCAAAACTGCGTACAATAAAAACACCTCCTCAATCCAGTCTCGCCTAAAAGGTATGCAGAAAAAACTGCATTTTCAAACCTATTTCGCGCGGTCTACACCCGATATTCTAGCACACATGATGTCCTTTGTAAAGTTTATATTGAATTAAGTTTGAACTTTGCAAGTTTTTCAATATCACTTGAAAAAACAACAGGTTCAACTTTAAAATAGTCATCATCTTCGTAAGTAACGTAAATATTTTTACCCTCTTTATATATTTCTTCCAAAAAAGAACTCTTGTTACGTTCAATGTCCTCTTTATAATTATTGCCTATCCTAATATGTATATTCTCCTCCGGTATTTTTTTTATTTTATCCTCAATAAGCATACTTAAATATGAAAACTTGAGCTTGTTTCCTCTTCCTCTGCAAAAACTGCATTCCTCTTGAATATAATCGCATATTTCCCTTCCATACCTGTGCCTTGCAATCTGCACAAGGTTCAGCTCGGTAAATTGGTATACAACAGTCTTGTTTTTGTCGCCTGAAAATTCTCTTTTAATCACTTTAATTATATTTTCTTTTTTCTTGTCGTCATGCATATCAATAAAATCTATGACTATTATGCCTCCAAGATTTCTGAGTTTTATCTGACGTGCTATTTCAAGTGCAGCTTGAATATTTGTAGTAAACACTGTATCTTCCATTGAGTTTTGGTTTGTATTTCTGCCTGAATTCACATCTATCGTATACATGGCCTCTGTTTTATCAATTACTATGTATCCACCACATTCAAGACAAACCTTTCTATTTCTAAGTTTAAGTATTTCATCTTCAATATTGTAATACTCGAACATACCAACTTCCTTCTCATAAAGGACTACGCTGTTTTCAGTTTTTTCGTATTTCTCCATGAAATTTTTTATTGCATCAAAGCTTTTATGAGTGTTTGCAAATATTCTCACCGGTACTTCTTGAAGCTTTTCGTTCAATACCTTGAATAAAAGTCCTCCATTTTCAGATACAAGTCCCTTTTTGCTGGAATATTTTCCTTTGTCTATAACACTCTTGTACATATTGTAAAGCATATTTAGTTCATTCTGTATGGATTCAACAGAAACCTTTTCTGCTTCTGTTCTTATCATGATTCCCGTATCCTGCGGAACATACAATTTTTCAATTACATATTTTTTAAATTCACTATTTTCTATCTTTCTTGAGAAATTCACTCCACTGTAAAAATTACTCAACACACAATATTTCCCGGAAATATCGATTGCATTTGTAACCTTGGGTCCTTTTTTTCCAACCGGCTCCTTCAATACCTGTACAAGAATGCAATCACCTTTCTTCAATCTTGTATTTTTAAATTTTCTATCAATATACATATAGGCATTTTTATGCATGCCTATATCCACAAAAGCACATTTTATTCCAGGAACCACGTTTCCAATAACTCCAATGTATATTTGCCCAGGATATACATTACATTTTTCCCTGAAAAACAATTCTTTTAAAATTCCATCCTCTTTAACTGCAATTCTCAACATTTTATTATTTTCATCTATAAATATTTCTCTCAATATTTCACCTCATTTTAGTTAAACGAGCTCTAAAAGGGGAAGTATCTTGTCTTCCACCTTTCCATACATTTCCTCCCTCATTATATCCACAAACGCATCCATATCTGCATTTTTTGTACCTTTTCGTATGAAATCCACAAGAAGCCTGGCTGAAAGATTTTCACTGCTGCCACAGCTAATCACTGTATTTATCAAAAGTACATTTTCATCTATTTTATAAGAAATATTATTTATAAATTTTTTAATATCTATCTCATTCTCTTTTTTCTTGCTTTTTCTTATGGCAGGCCATTCATCCATTTTTTCTAGATTTTCGATATCTTCACAAAGCAGGGATGTATCTTTATATTTTATTTTTATCCTGTATCTTGCTGCTTTAATTTCCGCCATTGATTTGTATATCTTTGTGTTCGGAATATCTTCTATCTTTTTTACTGCAAGTATTCTGACACCTGATGGGGCATTTGAGTTAAACTCATTTTTTATATCTTCCAAAGGAACTTCCTCCTCAAAGGAAATGTCCATATACTCGCCGCAGGAATACACCCCAACTGAAAGCGGCTGTGCAATCGACATGTTTATGTGTGGATTGAATCCATTTGAATACTGGACGGGAAGGCCGGATCTTCTTGCAGTTCTTTGAATAGTTCTCATAAGATCAAGATGCCCTATGAATTTTATACTGCTTTCCTTGCTAAACTTGACTAAATACCGCACCATCAAAACACTTCCCTTCAAGATTTACATTCGCCCCGCACATCTTACATCCACGCCTGCAGTCTGTAGTAACTTTTCCCTGTTTGGCCTTTTCATTTTCACTTTCGAGAAACTCCTTGTCAACTCCTACATCTATAAAATCCCATGGAAAAAGTTCATCGTAGTTTCTACTTCGTGCCGTGTAAAAATCACCGTCTACACCACATTTTTCTAAAGATTTCATCCAGAGGTCAAAATCGAAATACTCCGACCACCCATCGAACTTTGCACCACTTTTAAAAGCATCAACAAGTACATCGCAAAGTCTTCTATCACCCCTTGCAAAAACTGCTTCAAGATAACTTACCGGACTTTCATGCCAGCTGTATTTTATCTGTTTTCTCTTTATTGTACTTCTAACTGCATTTATTTCCTGCCTTACATCTGCAATTGAAATCTGAGGTGACCACTGAAACGGCGTAAATGGTTTTGGAACAAATATGGATGTACTTACAGTAACCTTAAGTCCCTTCTTCCTTCTTTCACGCGGAACACAGTAATATTCATCCACAACTTTTTCAGCAAGCTTTCCAATACTTCGCACATCATCCATAGTTTCATAGGGAAGTCCTATCATGAAATAAAGCTTTATTGTGGACCATCCGGATTCAAAAGCACTCCTAACAGAAGTCATGAGATTTTCTTCCGTAACGCCTTTGTTTATGACATCTCGCATTCTCTGACTTCCTGCCTCGGGTGCAAAAGTAAGCCCAGTCTTTCTAACCTTCTGTATCTCGTTTATAAGTTCCACCGAAAACGAGTCTATCCTGAGAGATGGCAGCGAAAGTCCTATCTTCTGATCCTTGTATTTTTCTATAAAATCATACACAAGATTCTTCAAATCGGAATAATCGCATATACTCAGGGAAGTAAGTGAAACCTCGGCATACCCTGTGTTTTTTATGAGTTTGTCTGCCTGCTCAAGAAGAAGTTCCCGGCTCTTCTCCCTAACCGGTCTGTATATTATACCAGCCTGGCAGAACCTGCATCCCCTCGTACATCCCCTGAACGTTTCAAGCATTATTCTATCGTGCACTATATCCGTGTATGGAACAACAAGTTTATCAGGATATACAGCCGAATCCAATTTTGGAAGTATTCTTTTTTTTACTACCGCTGGAACATCATCATACAATGGCACAAAGCTTTTCAAAGTTCCATCTTCATTGTAATCCGTCCTGTAAAGCGATGGAACATATATTCCACCTATGTGGGACGCCTCTCTCAAAAACTCTCTTTTTTTCCCTTTTCCCTTATACTTTTTATAAAGATCCATAAGTTCCTGAAGTTGTTCTTCACCTTCTCCAAGTGCAAACAAATCTGCTATATCATACATTGGTTCGGGATTATACGCACATGGCCCTCCACATATCACAACAGGATCATTTTCGCCTCTTTCGGAAGCCCTTACTGGAAGTCCTGAAAGATCCAGCATATTAAGCACATTACTGTAACTCATTTCATACTGAAGTGTAAATCCTATAAAATCAAAATCAATGATGGGATCTTTTGTTTCAAGTGCATACAACAAAATATCATTTTCCCTCATGAGTTTTTCAAGATCCGGCCATGGAGCAAATACCCTCTCGCAGTAAGTATCCTGCCTCATGTTAAGCACATAATAGAGTATTTTCATCCCAAGATGCGACATTCCAACTTCATAGACGTCAGGAAAACAAAATGCAAATCTTATATCTATATTTTCTTTGTCTTTGACAAAAGAATTAAATTCTCCTCCAATGTATCGGGCGGGTTTTTCTACTTTAAACAATATGTCATCAGAAATTCTGTTCATCAAACTCCTCCTCTTAAGTACATTTTTCTATTCTAACACACCAGCAATTTTTTTTAAACCGTGCTGTCCGCTCTATCTATTAACTTTCAAAAATTCCTCAAAGGTCATGTTTCCATAGTTTTTCAATGCCTCTACTATCTCCTCTTCATAAACAATTCCCATAACTTTCATTTCATCATCAAGCACGTTGAATATATTGTATTTGTTTTTGTCCAGCATGGACATTCCCATTATAAGTTCTCTTTTAAAATGTATGGAAAGCACTCTGTTTTCCATATATCCTCTTTTTATAAATTTATACTTTTTCTTTATAATATCACTCATAATTATATATGAAGTCCTTTCATTTTCCTTTAGGGAAGATATAACTATAAACAATCCTATAATACCAATATTTAATATCCCTCTTCCCTTTAAAAATCCTATTAAATAAACAAGCATTAGTATAATTCCTATAATAATGCTCGCTATAATCGTTATTTTGTTGGCCTTTCTGTACGTGGTTTTAAAACACAATAAATCTCTTAAAATTCTCCCTCCATCCAGCGGAAATGCAGGTATTAAATTAAATATCCCAATCGCCAGATTTGTATATGCAAGTACAAGTAAAAAATACATTCCAGTTTTTGAATATACAAAATAAAGTATAAAATAAAGTAGTACATTCGACAATGGTGCAGAAGAAGATATTATAATATCCTCCCTGGTCGATGCTTCATCAAGATTTTTTAATTTTATCACAGTTCCAAGTGATATGAATTCTATATCAAATCCAGAAAACTTATAATACCTGGCAGCCAGATAATGTGTCAATTCATGTAAAAATACTATTATAAAGGTATAAATAATTTGGCCTCTATAACCTATGATAGTGAGAAGTATTATATATGGAATAAAATACCTGCTTATTTTTATCACAAGATTTTTACCTACCAGTCACTGCTGTATATTTATATCGAGTCTGTTTATTATATTTTTCCCCTGCGTTTTCAATTTCTCAAGGTCAATATTTTTTAAATATCCCATTACTGTTTTATAATCATAGGTCTTGTCAACTACTTCTCTAGCATAACTGTATGCAGTTTGGGTCTGGGGGGTTCGTATGATTTTGCATGAAAATACAAAAATCGTGAGTACAAGAACTCCTGCAAGATCTCTTATAACACGTTTTACAATCCAATTTGTCATGTGTTTTGTACGTTTTAAGTCTATAGGTCCATTGTTGTATTTTGGAGAATACTTTACCTTCTTTTTAAGACCATTGTAATAATCTTCATATTGCGAATTATAGCAGCCCAAAATTATCACCCTTCTAATATCATTTTCATAAACTATATATATTTTAACCGACAATAATTTATGACATTAAAAGATAGAGGCAGCTGAAGGAGCTTGTCCTTTAACTGCCTCTATTTATTTTGCTGTCAATCTTCCATATCGGAATGCATTCCAACAACTTTTGCAAATATTTCAGCACTTGCTAGATTCGTTGCAAGTGGAACACTGTGCACATCACATATCCTAAGCAGTGCTGACACATCTGGTTCATGCGGCTGTGCCGTCAAAGGATCTCTTAAGAAGAATACAAGATCAATTTTTCCCTCTGCAACCTTGCTTCCTATTTCCTGATCTCCTCCAAGTGGTCCCGAAAGAAATCTTTGGATCTTAAGTCCCGATGCCTCCGTTATAAGCTTTCCAGTAGTTCCTGTTGCAAATAAATCATGTCCCTCAAAAAAACTTTTGTACCTTTTTACGAAGTCGACCATATCGTCCTTTTTCTTGTCATGTGCTATAAATGCTATCCTCATAATAATCATTCCCCCTTTTACTTATTAAAAATTAATCTTTTTTCTTCTCATGCCAATATTTAAAATCAAGGCAATATTTATAAATGCAGTTACCATTGAACTTCCACCATAACTCATGAAAGGAAGGGTAATACCTGTTATAGGAAGGAGTCCTATAGTCATTCCTATATTCTGAAGTATAGAAAACAACATCGTAGATGCAACTCCGGCACATACAACTGAACCGAATATATCTTTTGACTCCTTTGATATACTTATTATCCTGTAAAGTACTATTCCATAAAACAATACTAGAATTCCAGCTCCTAAAAATCCCCATTCTTCTCCAACAACTGAAAATATAAAGTCAGTCGATGCAAAAGGTACATATCCTCCTGAAATCTGTGTTCCATGCAGGAATCCCTTTCCAAATATTCCACCTGAACCTATTCCTATCTGAGACTGCCTCAGCTGAAGTGCATAGGACATTTCATATTTTACAGGATCAAAAAGAGAAATTATTCTCATCTTCTGGTAATATTCTATTAATGAAAGTTTCCATGCCAGAGCTCCTGCCCCAATCACACCTGCAATTCCAACAAATATAATCTTATAATCCAAACCTGATATAAAATATATTCCTAAAACAGTAAAAAAACATACCATTGTCATTCCAAGATCCGGCTGTCTGACTATCAAAAGCATTGGAATAAGTGCATATATTGTAAGTTTACATAAATTCTTTATGTTATTTATGTTGCCTTCCATATCACTAATTTCCTTTGCAAGCATGAGAATTATTCCCACTTTTGCAATTTCTGAGGGTTGAAATGAAATAGGACCCAGTTTTATCCATGAAGCTGCACCATTTACCGTGGACTTTATTCCCGGAATACAGTTTAATACAAGTAAAAATACTCCAAACCAATAAATTATATGTGCATAATTTTCTATTATAGAATAATCTACAAGAAGTACAAAATATGCCAGTATAATACCTCCTACAATCCATACAATCTGAGTTCTCATCGTAGAAAATCCAGCAGTCATTCGTGTAGCACTATATATATTCAAAATACCAAATATAGAAATTACAAGTACTGTTATCATAACTGTAAAATCAAGTTCTCTAAGCAACCTTCTATCAATAGTAAACTTTTCAAGCATTCTAATCAAACCTCCAATACAACTATATACGATTATAACATATACACTTAAAAAAGCTATGCATAAATAAATACACATAGCTATTTTTTATGTTTCACACTTTTTATAGGTATACTGGCAATCAATGCCGGAGAAGTTTCCTTCTCATCAGCAGGTGTCATTTTTACATCTATATCTCCAAAATCAACGTCCATATACTTTGAAAGTACCTTTAAAATATCTTCCTTTATATCTTCAAGAAGATCAGGAGACATACTGGATCTATCATGTATAAGTATAAGTCTAAGTCTTTCCTTGGCAACCTTTTTAGAGGAACGCTTTGAAAAGATGTTGAATAAATCCATTATATTCCCTCCTATTTAATACCAAATAATTTTTTAATTGATGAAAAAAATCCCTGCTGGTCACAATCAAGATCCATAAACGGTATATCTTTTCCCGTAATTCTTTCAGATATATTCCTAAAGGCTTTTCCTGCGGTAGATTTTTCATCTAAAACTACAGGCTCTCCATTGTTTGTAGATACAGTTATTTCCCTGTCATCTGGAACAACACCTATAAGTTCTATGGCAAGACTGTCAAGTATATCATTTACATCCAGCATTTGCCCATCCTTTGTCATCTTGTAGTCTATTCTGTTTACTACAAGCTGATGATTTTCAAGTCCCTTTGAATCAAGTTTTCCGATAACTCTGTCCGAATCCCTTACAGACGTTACCTCAGGATTAACTACAACAAGAGCCCTGTCAGCTCCAACTATTGCATTTTCAAATCCCTGTTCTATACCTGCTGGACAATCGATTATAACATAATCAAATTCTTTTTTCAGTTCAGATACAAGATCATTCATCTCTTCGGTTTTTATATCTTCCTTGTCCCTTGTCTGTGCTGTTGGAAGAAGATATAAATTTGAAAATCTCTTGTCTCTTATAAGAGCCTGTTTAAGCTTGCATTTTCCTTCTATAACGTCTATAAGTGTAAAAACAATTCTATTTTCAAGTCCCATCAGAACATCTAAATTTCTAAGTCCTGTATCTCCATCAACGACTACTACACTTTTCCCAAGGGAGGCCAGTCCCGTACCAATATTTGCTGTGGTTGTTGTTTTTCCAACTCCCCCTTTGCCTGATGTTACTACAATTGCTTCTCCCATAAAAAAACCTCCATCATATAAATTTATTGGGTAGATACGGCTCGACGATTATTGTATTACCTTTGACACGTGCAACTTCGGGATACAGCGGCTTAACATTGTCCTCCGGTGCTCTCGTAACTACATTTGCAATTTGAAGTATCTCCGGTTCAAGAAAAAATGCTGCAACAATAGCTTTGGGATTTCCACTAAATCCCGCATGTGCATATCCTCTAAGTGCACCGAACACAATTATATTTCCACCGGCATATACCTCAGAGCCGGCATTCACATCACCAATTACAACTATATTGCCCGAATAATTTACAACTTGTCCACTTCTAACTGTTCTTCTCAAAAATTTGGTTCTTCCTTCATAAATTCCAGAGAAAACCTTTATGGATTTTTCCTTTATATCCTCAAACACACAATCTTTTATTAAAAACTCATCAAATAATACATCTTTTAGCTTCCTATATTGTTTTTCATTTATTTCCTTCAAATCGGTTATTATCTTCAACGTACACCCTTTATAAAAGGTTCTGCCTGTTGAAAGCCTATCATTTAGAGCCTCTACCATTTCATCGAAATCCTTGAACTTGTTGATATTTATGATTATATTTATTCCATCCCTGTTTCCCTTTACAATTATACCATTATCCATACAGCCAGACCTCCAAAACGTACCACCACATATAATATTTCAACACAATTATAATAAATCCTTCTAAATATTCAAGTTTTATTCTTAATTAAATAAAATTTGCGAGTAGAAACATCTAAACGCAAATTTATAAACATTGCCTGTCCTAATTTCCAGAAGAAGTACTTGAAGTAGTCTTGTCAAGTCCAAAATAAGAAGAATATATATCTTTTGCAACCTGTGCGGAACCTGCTCCCATACCACCGTCAAACACAACCACATATACTGCTATCTTTGGATCATCAAGAGGTGCATATCCAACATATACCGCATAGTCCGTTCTTCCTATATATTCCATGTGTTCCTGGCTTCCAACACTTGCAGTACCAGTTTTTCCAGCTGTTTTTATAGGAAAATTTGAAAAAGTAGTTGCTGCTGTTCCTTTTTCATTAACGGCCTCCATTCCTGCCTTGACAGCCTGGATGTTAGCCTGGCTTACTCCTGTTTTTTGAAGTACCTCGGGCTTTACGTTCTTTATAACCTTACCGTTTGAATCAAGTATTTTGTCAAGCAGGTGGACTTTGTACCTTGTTCCACCATTTGCAATCGTAGCTATGTAATTTGCCATCTGAACAGGAGTAAACTGATCGATACCCTGCCCTATCGAAGCATCCTCTATATTTGCAGGAACACTGAGCTGGGAGTTCGCATCTGATACTGTTATATAGTACATTATATCAAGAAGGTTGTTCATTTGCTTGTCTGTTATGTTTTTCTTGTTGTTTAAATCTTGCTCTGTCAGTTCAGTGAATAGTTCCTTGTATTTTGTCCTGTCAAAAGATTTATCTCCATTTTTTATCGAATTTTTTATAAGTGTCTTTATATCTGATTTTATTTGTGCAACCTTTTTTGAGTCCGCGGTATTGTCATTTAAATTAAGTGTCACAACCTTGTTTCCCCTGTCATCCTGTCCGCTTCTCAGAACCGACATGACTTTCCAGAGATAGGTATTTGCAAAAGTATTTTTATTTGATACAGTATTGTACACCTGACCGAATTTTTCAGGTATCTCTATTCCTGTAGTCGGAGTAATACTACTGTTTGGATCCGAACCAAGTCCAAATTTCCATGCATACTTTGCAAGAGTATCATCACCAAACATATCTCTTATTCTCTTACCCACTGTCATAAAATAAGGATTACTTGATTTTTCTATGGCACGTGCAAGATCAACAACGCCATTTGAGCCATCCAACAAAAAATGTACAATATTGCCGCCGCCTTTGTCGAATATACCTTCGTCGTCCACACTGAAATCAGGAGTTATTGCACCTGACTCAAGGCCTGCAATTGCAGTCATCGGTTTGAAAGTCGAGCCTGGTGGTATAAGAGACTGTGTAGCATAATTGTAAAACGGCTTTGGATATATGTCATAGGAATCCTGCCTTATTGTGGTATTCCCCTTTATGCTTTTGTCTACAGGGAAAAGCTCATCCAGTGACACGCCAAGGCTTCTCTTTGATATATACTGCTCTCCAAACTTCTCAAGGTCGGGACTGAAATACTCGTTGTATTGCTCCGATGTAAGTTTTCCAGGAGTTGAAAACAGATTTGGATCATATCCCGGCTTGCTTACAAGTGCAATTACAGCACCGGTTTTTACATCTATTGCCACAGCTGCACCTCTCGTTGCATTTGTAGTATCGGACCTCTCATAACCATAAGGATTAGACTGCAGCTCCTTCATTCTTGCATCTAGTGATTTCTCCGCAGCCTGCTGCACTTTCTCGTCTATTGTGAGTTGTATTGTATCCCCCGGTGTGCTCTTCTTGGTTCCAAGCTCTTCAAGCACTTTTCCATTGTTGTTCAGCTTTACAACCCTTCCACCCTTGCTTCCTCTAAGTTCGCTTTCAAATGCAGCCTCGATTCCTGCCTGCCCTACATAATCCGTATTTGTATTATATCCCTTTGCCTTGTATTTTGCGGAATCCGTACTGCTGATTTTTGATATGTATCCCAGAATTGCCGACGCAAAATCCTTGTTTGGATAATATCTTATGGGTTCCGTTTGAACATCCACTCCGGGAAGATCATTCAGTTTTTGTGAAAATTTAAGTGCAGTTTCTTTCTTTATGTTGCTGGCTATTATTACAGGATCATATCCTGTATAACTGTGCATTTTCATAGTGTCTTTGACTATCATAAATTTTCTCTGTTCTTCCAGTGGATAACTGCTACTTATTCCGTATTCTTTAAGAAGAAGCTTATATGTATCCTCTGCAGAAATTTTCAGAAGCTCCTTGTTTACCTTAACTTTAAGCTCATCATCTGATATGTCTTTATTATTTGCCTTTATCTTGTTTTCTATATCTTCATTTAATCCTCTGTCTCTTTTAAACTTTATCTCCAGATTCTGCCTCGTCTTTGCATCGTCACTCATGAATTCAAATCTGAACGGATTGATTTTGAGTTCAAAATCATCCTGCTGACTTTCATTGTTTTCATCTAAAATTTTAAATACTTTTGCCATTGTCTCGAAAAAATGATTGTTGTTCTCGTCAGTTTCATTGTAAACAAGATTATAACTCTGCTTGCTTGTAGCAAGTATATTTCCATTTTTATCTAAAATATCACCTCTTGGAGCTGAAGCTGCAACCTGTCTTATAGATTTGTTTGCAGCTATATCCTTATATTCCTTTCCATTTATTACCTGAAGTGTGAAAAGTTGTCCCCCTATTATACCAAGTATAACCACAAAAACTATCACAAATACGGTATACCTGCTAAGACCTTTTTTCTTTTTGAGTTTCATACAATCACCCGTCTCCTAAAATTTCCATTCAGTTTTCATATAATTTATTTTGCACAGCCTGTATACAGCATTATACATGAATATGCATAATATCATATTATATATTCCGGTAAACAGCATATTCATAACACTCACATGAATTCCGGCAATCAAAAGTATCAGAAATATAATCATTCCTTTTGCAACTGACAAAAAAAAGCACGACACAACAGGGATAAATTTCTTTTCCTTGAATATGCTGTTTCCTATAAAGACTGCAAACATGGATACTATCATGTTTACAAAAGTATTTACCCAAAATCCGTCTATGAAATATATATCCTGAAGCATTCCTGTAAAAATTCCGAGCCACAGTACCTCATATTTTCCACTTACAATGGAATAAGAAACCATAAAAACAAACAGAAGACTCGGGCATATTGTTTTTATATTTAAAAACGGCACGAAGGCATTGTCCAATATAAACAATACTATGGATATTAAAATCAGCATCAATATTTTCTTCATAAAACATCACCTTAATATTTTATATCTATTTGATCTTTCGGAACTGCAATCAATACTTCTTCTATTCTGTCAAAATTAACATAAGGTTTTATAACAGCTTCTTTCATTACACTTCCCTTATCCAAACTCACACTTATAACTTTTCCAATTCTTATTCCCTTTGGATAGGCATTATCAATTCCTGAAGTCAAAATCGTATCACCTTTTTTAATTTTTGATTTCACCGGAAGATAATATATCTTTGCAAGAAAGCTATTTGAATTGTTTTTATATCCTTTAACCATTCCTTCTTCTGAAACTTCATCATTACTTTTCGTTCCCTGAATTTCTCCTCCGACTGCCATATTTTCATTTACAAGTGACTGTATTATTGACCAGCTTTTCTCAACATGAATCACCTGACCAACAAGTCCATCTGAATTAAGAGCAACCATATTCTTCTTTATACCATCATTGCTTCCTCTGTTTAAAACAAACTGTTGAAAGGTTTCATTTCCGCTTTTACCTATTATGTCACATCCTATATAGTTGTATTCCGACCTGTTCTTTTTAAAGTTCATTTCTTTTCTGAGGTTAGCATTTTCTTCCTTCAGTGAATCATATTCCACAAGTTTATTTTCAAGATCATTGTTCTTTTTAGTTAATGTCTCATTTTCCGTCTTAACTTCAGAAAAATTGATTATGAAACTGAAAAATTGCTTTATACCATTGTTGAATTTATAAATTCCACCCTGAACTGAATTAAATGTAGCACCAATACCATTTCTCATAAAAAATACATTATTGCCTTTTATGCTGAATGATATGAGAATTAAAAATGTAACTGACAGTACTGTTATAGTAACCGCCAGTTTATTTCTAAAAAATTTCATGATAAAACCGCCCTATTTTCTACTAGACACTATTTTATCTATAGTATCTAGTGCCTTTCCTGCTCCAAGTGCCACACAATCCAATGGTGTTTCTGCCATATGAACAGGTATGTGAGTCTCCAGATTAACGAGTTGATCAAGACCTCTCAGCATTGCGCCACCTCCTGCAAGCATAATTCCTTTGTCCATTATATCAGATGCAAGTTCAGGTGGAGTTTTCTCAAGTGTGGTTTTTATAGAATCTATTATTGCTGCCACCGGTTCCTTAAGTGCACCCCTCACTTCTTCTTCGGTTATTGTTATAACCTTTGGAAGTCCTGTGACAAGATCTCTTCCTCTTATTTCAATTGATTCATTTTCACCTGTATCATAAGCCGATCCAAGTTCTATCTTTACATTTTCAGCAGTTCTTTCACCAATCATCAAGCTGTATTCCTTTTTAATATAATTGACTATGGCCTCATCAAGCTCATCTCCTGCTATTCTAAGAGACTTGCTTGTAACTATTCCACCAAGTGATATTATAGCAACTTCCGTTGTTCCACCACCTATATCCACAATCATGCTTCCTGTAGGTTCATTTACAGGAAGTCCTGCTCCAATTGCTGCTGCCATTGGCTCTTCCATAAGAAGTACATCTCTTGCTCCTGCATGTTTTGTAGCTTCTTCTATAGCTCTTTTTTCAACTTCAGTAACTCCTGAAGGAAAGCACACGAAAATTCTAGGACTTGTGAATGCTGATTTTGGACTTACCTTGTCAATAAACTTTCTAAGCATTGTCTGTGTTACGTCAAAATCTGCGATAACTCCATCCTTGAGAGGTCTAATTGCAACAATATTTCCAGGCGTCCTCCCTATCATTTCTTTTGCTTCGTTTCCAACCGCCATTACCTTTTTTGCCTCATTGTTTATGGCAACCACCGAAGGTTCCCTAAGTACTATTCCCTTACCTTTTACATATATCAACGTATTGGCTGTACCCAAATCTATTCCCATATCTCTCGAAATTCCAAAAAAGCCCATTTATATTTCTCCTTTCAAATTCACAATATTCCTTTTTCTTTTAAACTTATATATTTTCCATTCCCTATTATCAAATGATCAAGCAAATCTATTCCTAAAATTTCTCCACATTTGCTTAGCCTGTACGTCACCTTTATATCCTCCTCACTAGGAGAAGGATCACCCGACGGGTGGTTGTGGCATATTATTATTGAAGCACTGCTTTTTTTAATGGCATCACTGAATACCTCTCTTGGATGGACTATTGATGAATTCAAACTTCCAACAAAAACCGTCTTTACATTTATAACTATATTTTTGGTATTCAACATTACAACTACAAGATTTTCCTGATTAAGTGACTGCATCTCTCCCATTACAAGAGATGCTGCATCCTTTGAATTTGATATTTTGTAGTTGTCTCCATCCTTAAAAGAATTTAATCTTTTTGAGAGTTCTATTACAGCCAATAGTTTCGAAGCCTTAGCATTGCCTATTCCTTTAATGTCAACAAAATCTTCAAGTGAAGATTTCATAATCCCGCTCAATCCGCCTTTTTTATGTATAATTCTGCTGCTCAATGACATTATATTCTCATTCTTACTTCCACAACCCAGAAGCACAGCCAAAAGTTCAACATTCGACAACATCTCAGGTCCGTATCTTAAAAGTCTTTCCCTAGGTCTTTCATTTTCAGGCAAATCTTTGATTTTCAACATATCACTACATCAAACTCCTTGATATACTAGATTTACCCCCATTCCAACCAACATTTCATAAACTTTATTTAAAGGAAATCCTACCACATTATAATAGCATCCATGGATTTGAGATACAAATACCCCTCCATAACCCTGAATACCATAAGCACCTGCCTTATCCACATATTCACCTTTTTCAAGATATCTTTCTATCTGATCATCAGACAGATTGGAAAATTCAACAGTTGTCTTTACAAAATCTTTCCTGGTAGTTCCATGTTCTTTATCAATAACTGCTATCCCAGAATACACCTCGTGTTCATTTGAACTCAGGCATTTTAACATGTGATAAGCTTCATACTTGTCTTTTGGCTTTCCAAATATACTTCCGTTAAAATATACAACAGTATCACACCCTATTACAATCAGTTGTTTTTCGTCAAGCTTTGAACAGGCACTTTCCGCCTTTCCAAAAGCAAGATCCATAACATACTCGCTGCAATCACCATTAAATGTAACACTGTTTTCAGGAAAACCACCAACAAACACATCAAAGTCATCTACAAGTCTGCCTAAAAGCTGTTTCCTCCTTATAGACGAGGAAGCTAATACAATTTTCATTTAATCACTTCCTAATATTTCCTATATAGTATTATAGCCACAACTACACCTATTATAGTCATTATGTTTACGCTCAACTTTATTCCTAAAGTTATTGTCATAATTCTAAAGCTCAAAACACATGGTGAATTTGTACCTATCTCATACGCATTTTTTAAAAATTTCAGTGCATCAAAGCTGTTTCCGAGAGTATCCCCAATCAGACTACCCGCTATGGCGCCCAAAAATATCAGGAACCATAAAAAAATTAAATTTTTACCCGTCCCCTTCACTTAAATCCCCCTAATTAACAATATGTCTAATATAGTTTATCATTTAATATAACCATAAACAAGTACATATACTATTGTTTAAAAAAATTTTTAAATTGGGCACAAAAATAGCAGGCGCTTAAGATGTAATGTATAACCACCTGCTCCATTATATGCTTTATTTCAACTGTTTCAGTTCTCCATATATATATATATAATTTTCCTGACTTTTGTCTCTGGACAGCTTCTCTTCAAGTCCTGCAGTGTGTTTTTTCAAATCAGAGAGAACTTTGAAATTCTTATCGGTTTTATCAGTTTCCTTTAGAGAAGAACACCACTTTTTCAAATCCAAAGTTTTTATATATTTTACATTTATATCCGAAAATTTATTTAATATTTGAAGATTGGCATTTAAAATTTCAATTATCTCAGTGTTGGAAAGATCACTCTTTTTTATAGAAAAATTCATATTGGAACTGTCTATACTCTTGCTTTTCAATAGTGTCTCAACATTTTTTAAAGCATCCGATCCATATATTCCAAGGAACACTCTAATTTTGCCGTCTTCTTTCACAATAAACGGAGTCCCACAGCTTGAAAGGCTGTCTCTTTCCTTATATGCATTGCCACTGTTTTTATACATTCCTCCCTGAACAGCTGTAAATTTCACTTCACTTCCATCCACCGCCGTCCTGTCACTTTTTCCCTTTGACACGGACTTCACCACGCTTGAAACATTCGTACTCTGATTTTTTCCATAGTTGTTCAAAAACAATTCCGATGCAGCCGTTCCTATCAGAAAAGCTCCTGCCAGTATGAATGCCACCATAAATACAAACGGTCTTTTTTTTGTATCCTTCTTAAGGTCATATCGTGTGTACTTCATTTTTTCACCCCATTTTTCCATTGTTATATATATTCCATATTCTATATATAATTACAGAGGGAAAAAATTATTACTATATATACACAATAAAAAAAACACTATTGAAAAATAAATAATCAACAGCATTTTTTATATCATATTATTTTGGCTCCGGAAAGATCTGGTTCGAGCAAAACCATATTCCACCCATCTCCAAAATTTTTCAGGAACTCTTTCATTGAAACAGCAAAACAATCTTTGTTGTCTTCCTTGACAACCGCCATCAATGTAGAACCTGAACCACTTATAAACTCACCAATTGATCCATATTCCCTGCACTTTTCAAATACAAGATCCGAATTTTTTATCAACTTTTTTCTATAAGGCTCGTGAATCTTATCTTCAAAACATATTCTAAGCTTATCAAGTTCAGAATTTGAAAGAGCATTTACAAGCATTGACGCTCTCGAGACATTGAATACACATTCTTCCTTCTTATATGATTCCGGAAGTACCTTTCTCGAAAGTTCAGTACTAACTTCAAATGGAGGTATAATCGCCGCAAATCTGAGCATACCCGGAAGCTTTACTTTGGAATACTGTATCTTGTTACCGAGTTTTATAGAAATTACCATACCGCCTATAACTGCCGGTACAACATTATCTGGATGCCCTTCTATCTCAGTTGCAAGTTCAATTATATCATTCACAGTCATACAGCCGTTAATTATACAATCGGCAGCCTTTATTCCTCCAACAATACATGAAGAACTACTGCCAAGCCCTCTTGACATAGGTATGTCACATTTTGTAACATCTATCCTAAGTCCAGGTATTTTATATTTTTGTCTATCCATAGTAATTTTTATACTTTTATATATTAAATTGTCATTAAAATCTTCATCAATCCTGATTCCGTTATTGTATATTTCAGTTTCTCCATTTATCTCTTCAACTTCAATTTCATTATAGAGTTTTACTGCCATACCAAGCGTATCAAACCCAGGCCCCATATTTGCCGTAGTTGCAGGCACCCTAATCTTGACTTTAGTCATGCTCAAATCCCCCTTAAAACTTCATCGTAAAGGATACACTTTTACTCCTCCAAAATCAAAAGTTTTTTGACAAATTTCACATATGAATTTTTTTTGACATTTTCTATATATTTGTCGACTTTTTCTTCGTTGTCGGCATTTACAAATGCAACAACTTCATCCCTGTTTTTCGAAGCTGCACTTGAGAGTATATAACTGCTTGTAAAATTTTCACTTATATTTCCAATAACAGATGCCCTGTCATCCGTTGTTATTCTAAGAAGCCACTTTGATGCAGCATTCCACGTTTTATCAACATTAACCATTTCATCATTAAAAATCATATTTTCATCATCATCCTTATGAATAATTATATCTGCTATATCAGAAAAAACTGCACTTGCTGTTGGAAACATTCCTGCTCCCTTTCCCGTGAAAAGCACATCTCCTACAGCATCTCCCTCCACAAGAATTGCATTGTACTCATCCTCTATTCTGCCAAGTACTGAATTTTGCTTGACCATAACAGGCCTTACCGAAGCATATACACCATTTTCAAGATTTTTGCTGATTCCAAGAAGCTTTATGCTGGATCCCTCCATCTTTGCATAATTGAAATCATCCTCGTCTACATCTTCAATTCCCTCTGTATCAATATCTTTCCAGTATATTCTCTTGTTATAGGCAATTGTGGACAGTATTGAAAGCTTTCTTGCTGCATCATACCCTCTCACATCCGATTCAGGATTTGCCTCTGCAAAACCACTGTCCTGCGCAAGTTTAAGTGCTTCATTATAGCTCATATTATCATGATTCATCTTTGAAAGTATGAAATTCGTAGTTCCATTCAGTATAGACATTATGCTTTTTATTTCATTTCCCACAAGACATTCATTCATGGACTTCAGTATAGGTATTCCGCCTCCTACGCTGGCCTCAAAATGTATTGTTACTCCATTTTTGCTTGCAAGTTCCAGAAGTTCCGATCCATGTTCTGCTATCAGATCCTTGTTTGCAGTAACGACATGTTTCTTCATATTAAGTGCTCTTTTTACATATTCATAGGAAGGATTCAATCCGCCCATGGCTTCAACTACAATATCCACCTTTTTTTTGAATATATCTTCTATATTGTCTGTAAGCAGTTCTTTATTTTTCTGATTTGAGTGCTTGCCTATATTCTTTACCAGAATGTTGGATATAACAAGTTCTTCATCCAGTCTCTTTTTGAACTTGTATCTATTTTTCCATATGAGTTCGGCTACCCCATTTCCGACAACTCCATACCCAAGCATAGCTATAACTGCCATTTTTATATGCCCCCTTTATATTTACGAATACACTGTTTTAAAAAATCATACTATAATTCCTCTATTCAACAGCTACAAGTCTCACATCAATAACACTTTCTATGCTCTCTATATCCCTTACAAGCCTATCAGTATCAATTGAAAGTTCCGATGCATCAAAAGTTATTGAAACACTGGCTACATTATTTATTGGTATATCCTGATTTATTGTCAGTATATTGCCATGTTCCTGTGCAATCTTGTCAATTATCTTAGAGAGAGTACCCGTCTTGTGCAAAATCATAAAACCAAGTGTAATCTTGTGACCTGCAGCTCCTTCCGACATGGCAAACACAGAATTCTTGTACTTGTAATAAGTACTTCTGCTTATTCCTATTTCCTTTGCCGCCTCAGATATATCCTTTGCCCTTCCTGTCCTTAGAAACTCTTTTACCTTTATAACTTTCAGGAAAACATCCGGAAGTATCTCTGAATCGATTATTAAAAATTTTTTATTCATAAGTTTCACCTTTTTGTACGTCTTTCGCGTACAAATGTACGCGAGTAAAAATTATATTTTCTATGGTATCACATATTTATTTTAAATTCAAGCAAACTTTCATCAACTTTCCATACTTTTATAACTGTTTGTCAATATAAATATCAATATATAAATACATATTGATATTTAAACGTTTAATAATATTTATTTATCAAATACATAACCTTTACATAAATAAATAAAATAAAAATCATAATTCAGATTGAATTATGATTTTTACTATTATATATGCGATTTTATTTTTCAATTATTATATAAGGTACTGTAACTATAGCTATATTTCTTCTTCTAAGAAGCATCGTCCTTATTATGAGAGAGGTCTGGTTGTGCAAAATATTACCCCACCATTTTGTAACCACGAACTGTGGAAGTACAACCGTTACCGTATCCTTAGGTCCTGCAGAATACTCCTCCGACTCTATAAATCTTAAAAGCGGTCCAACAATACTTCTATAAGGTGACTTCTTGACAACTATAGGTATTCCAACGTCATATTCATCCCACTTTCTAAGCAGTTTTTCTGTAGCCTCATCATCCACGGACACATGAAAAACTATTATGTTATCCGATATTGTTCTTGCATAATTCAATGCTTTTAGAAAAGACTTGTTCAATGTATCTATAGGAACTATGGCATATCTCTTCTGCTCCTCAAAGTTTATCTCCTTCGGTTTTTCATTGAGAGGAAGCTTAAGCTGTCTTGCAACCTCCGAATAATGCCTGTTTATTATAAGCATAAAATATACAATTATAGGTACAACTATAAATACTATCCATGCGCCACTTGTAAATTTGGTTATTCCAAGTACTATTGCAGTAGCCAGCGTTACAAGGGCTCCCATTCCATTTACAAAAGCCTTCCTCAACCATCCTTTTTCTTTGCCTCTTATCCATCTTATAAGCATCCCCGACTGTGAAAGTGTAAAAGAAACAAATACTCCAACTGCATAAAGCGGGATCAGATAGTGGGTTTCACCCTTGAATATAACAACAAGCAATGCAGATATTATTCCAAGTGTAACTATTCCGTTTGAATAGCCAAGCCTTTTACCCCTTTTTGCAAACTGCCTAGGTGCAAATCCGTCTTTTGCTATATATGCCAAAAGCATTGGAAGTCCTGCAAAAGCTGTATTACTGGCCATTATAAGTATAATTGCAGTAGTTGCCTGTATTATATAAAACATTACATTGTTTCCAAACACCTGTGATGCAATTTGCGCAACTACAGTAACATTTGAATTTGGTACTGCATGATACAAGGTTGAGAGATATGAAATTCCCCCAAATATTACAAACATTATAAGAGTAAGAAGTCCAAGTACCATTTTAGCATTCTTCTGAGAAGGTTCTCTAAAATTTGGTATTCCATTACTCACTGCCTCTATTCCAGTAAGTGCAGTACATCCTGATGAAAAAGCTTTAAGAAATAAAAACAGTGTTATATCACCTGTAACCTTTGGTATACTGTACTGCGGTGTAGGAACATACCCCAAAAATTTCACTTTAAAAATTCCCCATATTATCATAAACAAAGTTGCAATAATAAAAATATATGTTGGAACTCCAAACATTTTAGACGATTCTCTAACACCTCTCAAATTTCCAACCGTCATGAAAAATATCAAAAATAATGTTATTGAAACCCTGTGTGGAATAAGCTGAGGCACAGCAGATAAAATAGCAGCAGTTCCTGCTGACGCACTAACTGCCACCGTAAGTATATATCCTATTGTAAGCGATGCTCCTGCAACAAGTCCTGGAAGTGTTCCAAGATTATCCTTTGCAACAATGTAGGATCCTCCACCTCCAGGGTACGCATCTATAGTCTGCCTGTAAGAAAGCGTGACCAGCAGCATCAAAATAACAATACAAAGAGCTGCAAGGAACATATATTTATACGACATAATGCCCAATACAGGTATCAACACCCACAATATTTCCTCACCTGCATACGCTACTGAAGAAATTGCGTCACTTGACAATATAGGCAGTCCCCAAAAAACGTTCAGTTTTTCTGCCTTTAGCTCCTCAGTTTTCAAACTTTTTCCTGTAAGAGCATCCAAAAACCTTCCTAACTTAAAAATCATCTTTCAGCACCTCTAAAAGTAAATTTTCTATTATCAACATGAAATGATTATATATTATTATTCAATATTATCATAAGTTGTCTTTACCCACTCATACTCCATTTAAGTTCAAATTCTTTAATATTTTCAGTATACAGACAGTTTTATTTATTTTTTGATTGTATTCATCCATTTTCTATAAAGTATACATATTATACCACATATCATATGAAATTATAGCACAGCTCATATATCTTTTCTTTAAAAATACATTTCTCAATGTTATACTGATATTAAAATAAATTATATTTTAATGGAGACAATACTATGAACAAATGTAAAAATACAACTTATATGGAAAATTCACATCGTGAATGTCCTTGTAATATAGAATATATTCTGGCATCTCCAGTACTTCACTCAATTCTTGATTCAACCTACGACGGCATGATAATAACCGACAACAACCTGCTTATAAGACTGGTGAACTCATCCGTTTTAAAAATATTTCATACAACAGAAAGCCAGATATACAAAATTCACATGGATGAAATCTGCAGTGAAAACTCCTTTTTTCCTTCAATTAATTCTGGCAAAAAAATTATGGACGCAGATTTTACTTTCCACATAAAAGGCAGAGAAGTACGCTGCGTTGTAAACATAATTCCAATAAAAACAGAAGAACAAACCCTAGGGTTTGTATTTTCATTAAAAAACATGAAAAAATTACATCACATAGTCAACAATGTTATAGGATATAAGGCTTCTTTCACATTCAACGATATCATAACAGGATCACCTGATATGAAAACCATTGTAAATACAGCAAAGAAAATTGCCAAAACAAACTGCTCCATACTGATACAGGGAAAAAGCGGAACCGGCAAGGAGGTATTTGCACAATCAATACACAATTACAGTCAAAGGCACAAAGGACCTTTTGTAGCTGTCAATTGTGCTGCAATACCAAGAGAACTTGTTGAAAGTGAATTATTCGGATATGAAAAGGGTGCATTTACCGGTGCTTCAAAAGGAGGCTATCCCGGAAAATTCGAACTTGCAGACGGCGGAACCATATTTCTTGATGAAATAGGAGAACTTCCACTAAATATTCAATCAAAGTTATTACGATTTTTAGACAATTTTAAAATCATTCGTGTAGGTGCAACTTACGAAAAGGCTGTCAATGTGAGAATAATAGCAGCAACAAACAAAATTCTAGAGCAGGAGGTAAAAAACAAAAATTTCAGATCGGATCTGTACTACAGGCTCAATGTAATGAAACTTCAACTTCCGCCTTTGAATAAGAGAATTGAAGATATAGAACCTCTTGCCAACCATTTTATAAGTAAATTAAACACCCAAAACCCAAATTTTCCAAAATACATTGACTCAGACTACATAAAAAAATTAAAAGCACACAATTTCAGAGGCAATATACGGGAGCTTAGAAATATAGTCGAACGTTCATATTATCTCTGTGAAGATACTATAATAACTGCAAGTTACCTGTATTGTGACAGTACAAATTCAAATTTTGAAAGTCCCAAAAACAGGAATGACATCATACTTCCTCTTGAAAATGTAGAAAAATCATGCATAAAAAATGCTCTTGAATATTTTAACGGCAATGCCTCACTGGCTGCAGACGCACTCAAAATAGGCAAGGCAACAATATACAGGAAAATAAAGAAGTTCAACATAAAATTGCAATAATCTCATAAAAATTAAATTAAACAGTTGACAAAGAAGTCGAATCTGGTTATAATACTACTTGTATCAATTGAGTTTTGCGAGAGTGGCGGAATAGGCAGACGCGCACGTTTGAGGGGCGTGTGAGTAAAATCGTACGGGTTCAAGTCCCGTCTTTCGCACCAGAGATTTAGTTTTGTATGGTTATGATACGGAAATTACAAATTCAAAGATATCACGGCTGATAATATATTATCAGCCGTGTATTTCTTTATATACAAAGTTCCTAATTACATTACTGCTTTAATAACACCGCAGGCTAATCGTCTGCCGGAGTTCCCGGATGGCTGAGTTCTATAATCGTCCGGACTTTCATGTATGATCACAGATTTTCCAATAATCTGATTTACATTAAATTTGTTTGTAAAAAAACTCATCCTGGCATAACCATTATTAGAAAAAAGAACTGGAAAATCTCCTGCATGATTACCATGAGGCTGGTCCGTGGGATTCCAGTGTCCTCCAGCACCACCAAACGGTTCTTTTGGATTTCCAACAGCACACGTGCCGTTCTGATGTATGTGAAATCCATGAGGGCCAATTTGCGGATTTCCATCCATTGCAGGTTTGTACGAAGGCAAACCATTGACTTCCACAGATACCTCAGTTCCTCCAGGTACCTGGGTGAATACAACCGTTCCTCTTATATCAGAATCAAGAGGTCCTCCTGATATATAGGCAATTGCTCTTCTAACAGGCATATCCATTTCAGCATTCCTATATCCATAAAAACTATAACCTAAAAATGGACGCATATATTCATTAAAATACATAATCTCCTCCAAATTAAAAACTTCACTTTATTTTATGTAATAATTCCAAAACAGTTACTTATTGAAAATGTTTGCAAAGTTGTGTCAAGCATTTTTGAAAATGTCCCAAAAAGTTTTAATTATTAGCACCAGTTTTTTGCTGGTGCTTTATTGTTTTGATGCTATTAATTTAAGGTATGGCAAACAAACCTTAGAAACAATTAATTTTTAAAAAATAATTTCGTAAGTTTTTTATGCTATCTTTTCTTTTTGTCTATGAACTTGCTTATTACAGTAACGTTCAAATGAAGCCTGTTTCCATGGA
>NZ_JBZAYZ010000004.1:52343-180142 GCF_058242705.1 Clostridium pabulibutyricum | reverse complement strand
TCCATCCCTGTTCTCCCTAGAAAGGAGGTGATCCAGCCGCAGGTTCTCCTACGGCTACCTTGTTACGACTTCACCCCAATCACTAACCCCACCTTCGGCCGCGTCCTCTTACGTTAGACTGCGGACTTCGGGTGTTGCCAGCTCTCATGGTGTGACGGGCGGTGTGTACAAGGCCCGGGAACGTATTCACCGCGACATTCTGATTCGCGATTACTAGCAACTCCAACTTCATGCAGGCGGGTTTCAGCCTGCAATCCGAACTGAGGGCAGTTTTCTAGTTTGGCTCCACCTCGCGGTTTCGCATCTCTCTGTTCTGCCCATTGTAGCACGTGTGTCGCCCTGGACATAAGGGGCATGATGATTTGACGTCATCCCCACCTTCCTCCGCGTTAACCGCGGCAGTCTCGTTAGAGTGCTCATCTTTACATGTTAGCAACTAACAACAAGGGTTGCGCTCGTTGCAGGACTTAACCTAACATCTCACGACACGAGCTGACGACAACCATGCACCACCTGTCTCCCTGCCCCGAAGGGCTTCGCCTGTCTCCAGGCTATGCAGGGGATGTCAAGTCCAGGTAAGGTTCTTCGCGTTGCTTCGAATTAAACCACATGCTCCGCTGCTTGTGCGGGCCCCCGTCAATTCCTTTGAGTTTTAATCTTGCGATCGTACTTCCCAGGCGGAGTACTTAATGTGTTAACTGCGGCACAGAAGGGGTCGATACCTCCTACACCTAGTACTCATCGTTTACGGCGTGGACTACCAGGGTATCTAATCCTGTTTGCTACCCACGCTTTCGTGCCTCAGCGTCAGTTACAGTCCAGAGAATCGCCTTCGCCACTGGTGTTCTTCCTAATCTCTACGCATTTCACCGCTACACTAGGAATTCCATTCTCCTCTCCTGCACTCCAGATGTCCAGTTTGAAATGCAGCCCCCGGGTTAAGCCCGGGTATTTCACATCTCACTTAAACATCCGCCTACGCACCCTTTACGCCCAGTAAATCCGGACAACGCTCGCCACCTACGTATTACCGCGGCTGCTGGCACGTAGTTAGCCGTGGCTTCCTCCTCTGGTACCGTCATTATCTTCCCAGAAGACAGAGCTTTACGATCCGAAAACCTTCATCACTCACGCGGCGTTGCTGCATCAGGCTTTCGCCCATTGTGCAATATTCCCCACTGCTGCCTCCCGTAGGAGTCTGGACCGTCTCTCAGTTCCAATGTGGCCGATCACCCTCTCAGGTCGGCTACGCATCGCTGCCTTGGTAGGCCTTTACCCCACCAACTAGCTAATGCGCCGCGGGTCCATCTCAAAGCGGATTTCTCCTTTCATCCCGGATCCATGTGAATCCAGGTCTTATGCGGTATTAATCTCCCTTTCGGGAGGCTATCCCCCTCTTTGAGGCAGGTTACCCACGTGTTACTCACCCGTCCGCCGCTAGATTGTCCCCGAAGGGACTCTCTCGCTCGACTTGCATGTGTTAGGCACGCCGCCAGCGTTCGTCCTGAGCCAGGATCAAACTCTCATATTAAAAGTTCTTTCTGCTCATTACTGTTTATTTCAAAAGAATTGCTGGTTTGTTTCTTCAAGTTTCTGCTTGCTTTTTACTCTGTTTAATTTTCAAGGATCATTCCCGCCGTCTCCTCTGAGACAGCTTTTAAAGTATATCATCCTGTCCAGCCTTTGTCAACATTTTTTTGCATCTTTTTCACAGTGCATCAAACTGTTTCTTTTTTGTTCCTCAACCGGACAACGAATGTTATTATATCACAGCACCTCATATAGTTAGAGGTTAAATTTATCATATGATAAATTTATTTTACCCATTCTTCAAAATTCTATACATTTCTTCTTTTTTTATATAAAGATACGCCCGGATAAGCTTATATGATATATAAATGCAATAACTTACAAAAACCGCCTTGAAACTACTCCAAGACGGTTTTTTTACTTATAAGACAAGTCCTAAAAAAATTATATAACATGAACAGCTGTTAAAACCAAAACCAATATTCCAATAAATATCCTGTATATTGCAAATACCCTCATAGGCTTTCTCTTCAAAAATCCTATAAACTTGTCCACTACAACAAGTGCTACTACAAAAGAAACTACAAATCCTACAACAAGAGCTACTATCTCGGGTGCAGTCATTACTATGTCAATTTTCAGCAGCGAATATACTGTGGCAACTATCATGGTAGGTATGGCAAGTATAAACGAAAATTCTGCAGCTGCAACATTTGTAAGTCCGCTAACCCATCCACCCATTATAGTAGATGCTGACCTTGACATTCCTGGCCAAAGTGAAAGGCATTGAAAACATCCTATCTTGAAAGCCTGGACAACATTTACATCTTCAATTCTTTTTGTACTGTTTCCTCTTCTATACTTTTTCTCCATAAATACCATCAATAATCCTCCGACTATAAGTGCAAATGCAACAGTAATCGAATTGAACAATCTGGCCTTAATCCTGTCATTGAACAAATATCCAACTATTGCAGCAGGAAGAAATGCTATAAACATATTAAACCAAAGCTTGAATCCCCATTTGCCCGGGGCAAGGTTTTTAAATGAACCGGATATTTTATTCCAGTAGAGGACCAATATTGCAAGTATTGCTCCAAGCTGAATTACAATCTCAAATGTATCGACATACGCTTTTCTATAAGTTGGATCCTGAAATTTTATAATGGTTCCAACAATTATCATATGCCCTGTAGACGATATAGGCAAAAATTCGGTAATTCCTTCTACAACTCCTATTACAATCGCCTTTACAATAAGTATAATTTCAAACACACCCACTCGCTTCAACTCTTTTCATTTATGATTTTTACAACAATTTTCATTATACTATCATTGTTAATGATTGCACAATACATATATTATTAACATATTGTTATAAATATCCACTCTGTTTGTCACCTGTCATGATACATACCGCAAGTGCTATAAGAATACCTCCTGTAATCTGAAGTATGCTTATTTTCTCACTTAAAAAAATCCATGACAGCACTATAGATGATGGTATTTCAATATTTCCCAAAATTGATGTTTTTACAGAACCTATGAGTTTTATTGAAGAATACATCATGGAAAGCGGTATTGCCTCTGTAAAAACCGCAATTATTACAATATATATCATGCTTTCTTTCGCAATTCCTTTTTGAATCAGTAAAATCGGAGGCTTGTACAAAACTATTACAGCAAACGAGAAGAGCATAGAATAAGCATTTATTACCGCAGAATCTACATCCTGCAGTTTTTCCTCACTGTATATATTCATAAATGCATAAAATACAGCACTCAAAAGTCCAAAAAGTATTCCCTTGAGTTCATAATGTATATCTCCTGAAAATATATTCAAGCCCATTGTACATCCTAAAAAACATATAAAAACAGCAGCTACATTTCTCATAGTTGCCCTTTTACCTTTAAATAAAATCGAATACGCGAGCACCATTGCAGGATAAGTGAACAAAAGCATTGTTCCAACAGCTGCGCTCACATACTTAAATTCCTCGTAATAAAACAAAATCATAAGAGTGTTTCCAAATACACCAAATATACCAAGTCTTAAAAACTGACTTTTATTCAGACATAACTTTTTTCTGTCCATTATAAAAATCACCGCAAACATCAAAAATGAAGCTATCGCATACTGTACAGTAAGCATATCAAGAGAATCAATTCCGGTACTGTAGGAAAGTTTTATAAGAACACTGGCAGATCCAAACATTAAAGCTGCAAGGACTGCATAAACATACCCTCGTTTCAGATAAACCACCTCTTCCAGCTAAAATTATTTATTTTGCAAATCCAATTGTATCATATTTTAATTTACAGTATGTCAACTTTTTGATGTAAAATCCACCATATTGTATTATAATATTTAGGAGTTAAAAATAGCTGGTTCTATTTTTAAACAAAGGGTGGTGTTAAAAATTAGAATTAAATCTTTTTTAAGTATTGTAATTTCTAAATCATTAATAAAAATATCAAGTGCACTGTTCAAAGGAGGCAGCAACTTTCCTGGAAGAGTCGCCCTAAAACTTGATGGAAGCATATTAAAAACCATATGCAAGAACTACAAAATAATAGTTGTAACAGGCACAAACGGAAAAACTACAACTACAAGTATGATATACAATATAATAAAACAAAACGGAGACCATGTTATAACAAACAATACCGGAGCTAACATGCTTCCTGGAATTGTTTCATGTTTTATTGAAAACTTTTCCTTTAAAAAATGCAGCAAGACAAGTTACGCTGTCATAGAATGTGATGAAGCCAATTTAACATTTCTCACAGATTATGTAACTCCAGAAACAATAACTGTCACAAACTTGTTCCGCGACCAGCTTGACAGATACGGTGAAGTGTACACAACATTGAAAAAAATTCTAAACGGTATAAAAAAAGTACCTATTTCAACTCTTATATTGAATGGAGACGAACCTCTTCTTGGTGATCTTGCGGTCGAAAATAGAAAAATATATTACGGATTCAACTGCAGCATGAGTTCAAGAAAAACAGTAGACATAAATGCTGATTCAAAATTCTGCAAGAAGTGCAAACATCCATATAGTTATCATTTTATAACATACAGTCATCTTGGAGACTTTTACTGCGACAAATGCGGCTACAAAAGGCCTGAGCTCGATTATTCCGTTGACTCAATAGAAAATACATCACAAGACGGATCAACTGTATTTATAGGTGGCCGTGAATACTATATAAACCAGCCCGGCGCCTACAACATATACAACGCGTTGTGTGCCTACTCTGTTGCAAAGGCATGTGAAATTGATGATTCCATAATACATACTTCACTTGAAAACCAGAAGAGCAGTTTTGGAAGACAGGAAACAATAGATATAGAAGGTAAAAAACTAAAAATAATTCTCGTTAAAAATCCTGCTGGATATGATGAAGCAATAAACAGTATTTCCCTAGATAAAAGAGATTTCAATCTGGCAGTACTTCTAAACGACAATTATGCCGATGGAAGAGATGTATCATGGATATGGGACGTTAACTTTGAAAATCTGTCTTTGCTTAACATAAAAAAGATATTCGTCTCGGGAATACGATTGTATGATATGGCAGTACGTCTCAAAATAGCCGGACTTGATGAGAATAATTTCGTACTGTGCAATGATTTTAAAAAACTTGCAGACCAGATTAAGGAATGCAGTGAAAACAGAATCTATGTTCTTGCAACATATACTTCTATGATAAACTTCAGAAAATATCTGAGCTCAAAAGGATACATAAAAAAGTTATGGTAGATAAGGGAGTGTATTTTTATGGAAATTGACATATGTCACCTGTATCCTGATCTTCTAAACGTATATGGTGATCTTGGAAATATAAAAATATTGAAGTACAGGGCTGAAAAAAGAAATATAAAGGTAAATATTCACAATATATCCATAGGTGACCCTTTCGACTGGGAAAAGTATGATATAACTTTCTTCGGCGGCGGTCAGGACTACGAACAGTCTATAGTATCAGAGGATCTGATAAAAAATAAAAAAGACGGAATAATGAAGTATATTGAACAGAACAGAGTGTTTTTATCAATATGCGGAGGATATCAGCTTCTTGGTAAATACTACACCACTCCACAGGGCAAAAAACTTGCCGGGCTTGGAGTAATAGACATATATACTGAAGGCGGTGAAAAACGATTTATCGGAAACACCGTAATACGAAATGATCAGTTTGGAGAAACCTATGTTGGATTCGAAAACCATTCCGGGAGAACTTATATCGGGAACCTAAAACCTCTTGGAAAAGTATTAAAAGGCTATGGAAACAATGGCGAAGATGGTTATGAAGGATGTATATACAAAAACTGTTTTGGAACTTATTTTCACGGTTCGCTGCTTTCCAAAAACCCAGAACTCTCCGACAGATTTTTAAAACTGTCCCTTATGCAAAAATATAAAAAAGATATAGAACTTAAACCTCTGGATGACAGTTTGGAGATAAATGCCAAAAAATTCATTGTGAAAAGAGAACTGAATACTAAATAGAACTATGAAAACTTTAAAATATTTTCAATTTATCTGTTTATTATACCCATATTTATCATGGCAGACTCATCACTTTTGCTTATGTTGTCAAAAGTTTTGAATACAAAACCCTGTTCCTTAAGCGAATCTATGATATATGGAAGAGCCTCCACGGTAGTTGTCTTGTAGTATGAATCATGCATGAGAACTACCGCTATTCTTTTATTTGCACAGCCTTGTATAACATTGTTTTTTATATAATCGGCGCTTACATATTTTGCATCAGCATCTCCTGAAACCACATTCCAGTCGACATACTTCAATCCTCGTTTTTTTAAATTATATTTAATTCTGTCAAGGCTTGCAACATCAACAGTCATATTATCCGATCCTCCTGGCATTCTAACAAAATCCACAGGCTCCTGTGAAATCATATTTTTTATGACTTCCCTGCACATTTCAAAATCTCTAAGGTAAGAATTCAAGTTTCTGTACATCTCTTTATACACATGTGAATATGTATGTACTCCTATACTCATCCCGCTGTCACTTATCTTTTTCAGCGTAGAAAAATTCTGTTTGCAGTTACTTCCAATCACAAAAAAAGTTGCCTTTACATTTTTCTTGTTTAGAATATCTATAATCCTTCCCGTATTATTTGGAGAAGGTCCATCGTCAAAAGTAAGGAACACCTCTCTTGGAACCCTAAAGTTATTTGCAGCCTTAACCCTGCATTTTAAAATACCTTGGCTTGCAGAAATAATTGCTATAAAAAAAATTAAAAAAACACATGAACCTTGTAAAACAGATTTCTTCATAATGACACCTTCCTAGTTTATTTACTTATAATTAGGATGTACATATTGTCATAATTTATGATTTGAAATAAAACAAATACACCGGAACAGTTTTCCATTCCGATGTATAAACAGGTTTTAATATATATAACAGTACTTCATTTAAAAATACTTTTGAGAAAGCTGATCAATATTTGCATCCAAATCTTTTTTCGAATTCAGCTGCAAGATCATCCCTGAATTTAGGATGTGCTATATTTATAAGTTCTCTCGCCCTTTCCTGAAGTGTTTTTCCTCTAAGCTGTGCTATACCATATTCAGTTATTACATACTCTGCATCATTTCTTGAAGTGGTTACAGCTGCTCCTTTGTTCAGGAACGGTACTATTCTTGAAACTTTTCCATGAGCTGCAGTAGATGGTATTGCAATAATTGCCTTTCCATCCGGTGCCATACTTGCTCCTCTTGTAAAATCAATTTGTCCACCCACACCACTTATCTGCTTTAGTCCTATACTTTCGGAACATATTTGTCCCATAAGATCTATCTCAACACATGAATTTATACAAACCATCTTAGAGTTTTTCATAATAACCTGTGGGCTGTTTACATAATCTACAGGATATGATTCAACCATAGGATTGTTATCTATAAAATCATACAACTTCTTTGTTCCCATAAGAAATGTTACAACTATTTTTCCAGGATGAAGACTTTTCTTTTTATTTGTAATTACACCTGCTTCAACAAGCTCTGCAACTCCATCGGATATCATCTCTGAATGTATTCCAAGATCCTTCTTGTCTTTCAAAAACAAAAGCACTGCATCAGGTATTGCCCCAATTCCAAGCTGAAGTGTTGAACCATCTTCTATAAGAGATGCACAATAGCTTCCGATTTTCTTTTCAACATCACCTATTTTCGAAGGCTGCAGTTCAGTTACAGGCCTTGAACTTTCAACTATATAATCAATATCAGAAATATTTATAAAGCAATCACCCATAACTCTAGGCATATTCTCATTTACCTCGGCAATAACAAGTTTTGCACACTCTGCTCCTGCATGTATATAGTCATTTGATACACCAAAACTGCAGAATCCATGTTCATCCGGCTTGCTAACTTCTATAAGTGCTACATCAACCGGAACATATCCCTTCTTGAAAAGTCTTGGTATTTCACTGAAAAATACTGGAATAAATCCGGCTCTTCCTGAATTTACAGCCTCACTGGTACCTTTGCCTGTAAAAAATGAATTATCATGTATGTACTTTTCTACTCCTTCTTCAGTATATGGAGTTTCACCTTTAGGAATCATATGATACATTTCAATACCCTTATACTTTTCTTTATTTTTAACCAATGCCTGTAAAAGCACCTGAGGCTCAGCACACGCATGTCCAAATACTACCTTATCTCCCGATTTTATATGAGACACTGCCTCATCTGCACTGACAACTTTACTTTTATAGAGTTTATCAAAATTCATAGAAACCAATCATCCTTTCAAATCAAAATTATATGTTCAAGTTTGTTAAAAAAACTACAATTGTTTGCAAACAAACTCTTTTATTTTCTAATATTTAATTAACTATAATTTTATTATACTATGAATATTTATTCAAAGCTAATAATTTTCTATTTCCGTCAAAATATTATAATTTAAAAGCTATTATTGTCAAAATAATAAATATATCTTACAATAACTTTATAATGCTATTGTCCACATATCACATATGCCTTTCGTAATAAATAGAAGAAAAAATATCTGAAAACATCATAATAGAAAAAGAAAATCCCAATCCAGCTCCAATCCCTATAATAGAGTCTTCATTCAACTTTGCTCCTGTAATTACAAATAAAAGCATCAAAACAAAACATACGTTCTCTGATATATGGAAAGCTTTATTCGTTGATATAACGGAGATAAGCTTGTTTCTTTCATCTGATTCTTCAATTTGTGCTTCTCTTAATGCTTCTTTGTTTATACTGGTATATATTTCACCTATACCTATTATTAACATTAAAACACTCAAAATAACACTTTTAATACGAAATCCTTTTAAAAATTGAAGTGTTATTAAAGTTACTCCTAAAAGTATAGATACTACTCCATAAGTAAACTTTTTTCTCTCATAAATTCTCATGTTTTTTATCCTCCAATTCCTTATTTTCTTTCAAACAGCACAAATCTTCTACAGTTGTTTCAAATACCTCAGCCATTCTATATGCCAGCATAAGTGATGGGCTGTACTTTCCTTTCTCAATAGAAATAATAGTCCTTGAAGAAACATAAACCAAATCAGCCAACTGCTGCTGGGTCATATTAACTTTATTTCTTAATTCTTTCACTTTCGTTTTCATAATGTCTCCCTCTCTTTATGAAGTTTGCTTCACAAGAAGTTAACTTCATATTACTATATTATATTATATATGTCAATCATACTAATACTAAAAATATAAAAGAGGCTGCCGCACTAAAAAGAATTAGTACAGCAACCCTTAGCAAATTAATTTATTTGAAATCTTCCATCTTTAAAATCAACATTTATTTGAGATCCATCATGTATTGAACCCGCTATAATTTTCTTTGCTATGGAAGTTTCAAGCGTATTTTCTATATACCTTTTTAAAGGCCTTGCTCCATAAACAGGATCATATCCCTCTTTTGCCATAGTATCCTTTGCCGAATTACTTATATTGATTGATATATTTTTATCTTTGAGTCTTTTCTTTATATCTTCTATAAATATGTCTATTATTCTCTTTATTTCCTCTGTACTCAAAGGTTTAAACATTATTATATCATCAAGTCTGTTTAAAAATTCAGGTTTGAATCTTGATTTCATTTCATTCATTACCTTGGCTTTTACAGACTGCTCCACTGTATTATCATTTTTATTGTCGAGAAGATGGCTGCTTCCTATGTTGGATGTCATAATTATAATACAGTTTTTGAAATCTATAACTTTTCCCTGATTATCCGTAAGTCTTCCATCGTCAAGTATCTGAAGAAATATATTGAACACATCATCATGAGCCTTTTCTATTTCGTCAAACAATATTACACTGTATGGTTTTCTCCTAACTGCTTCTGTAAGCTGTCCTCCCTCTTCGTATCCTACATATCCCGGAGGAGCTCCAATAAGCCTTGAAACTGAATATTTTTCCATATACTCCGACATATCTATTCTTATCATATTCTCCTCGCTGTCAAAAAGAGTTCTTGCCAGGGTTTTTGCAAGTTCTGTCTTTCCAACCCCTGTAGGTCCGAGAAATATAAACGATCCTACCGGCCTTTTCGGATCTTTCATTCCTGCCCTCGCCCTCAAAACCGCATTAGAAACTGCTTTGACAGCCTCATTCTGGCCTATTACCCTGTTTGAAAGTTCATCCTCAAGCTTCATTAACTTCTGTCTTTCACCTTCAACAAGCCTCGACACAGGTATTCCGGTCCATTTTGAAACTATATCTGAAATCTCCTTTTCTGTAACTTCCTCTTTAAGCATTGAATTATCATCATCCTGCTTTATGAGCTTTTCCTTTTCTCCGATTTCCTTTTCAAGCTGCGGCAGTATACCATATCTCAATTCTGCAACTTTGTTCAAGTCATACTCTCTTTCAGCCTTTTCCATCTGCCCTTTTGTGTCATCAAGTTTTTTCTTGAGATCCCTGACTTCAGTTATCATTCCTTTTTCCTTTTCATATTTTGAAGTCAGCTGTTTATCTTTTTCCTGAAGGTTTCCAAGTTCCTTTTCTATATATTCCAGCCTGTTCCTTGAGGATTCGTCTTGTTCCTTAGAAAGCGCCTCTTTCTCAATCTTAAGCTGGAAAACTTTTCTTTTTACATCATCCATTTCAGTAGGCATGCTGTCAATTTCCGTCCTTATCATGGCACATGCCTCATCTATAAGGTCTATTGCCTTGTCTGGAAGATATCTGTCACTTATATATCTATCTGAAAGTTTTGCTGCTGCAACTATTGCAGAATCATGTATCCTTATACCATGGTATATTTCAAACTTCTCCTTCAGTCCTCTCAGTATGGAAATTGCATCTTCAACCGACGGCTCATCTATAATTACAGGCTGAAATCTTCTTTCAAGTGCCTTGTCTTTTTCGATATATTTTCTGTACTCGTCAAATGTAGTTGCACCGATACAGTGAAGTTCTCCTCTTGCAAGCATTGGTTTTATAAGATTTCCAGCATCCATGGACCCTTCTGTTTTACCTGCACCCACTATGTTGTGAATTTCATCTATGAAAAGTATTATTTTTCCTTCGCTTCTTTCAACTTCTTTAAGTACTGCCTTAAGCCTCTCTTCAAATTCACCCCTGAACTTTGCACCTGCAATAAGTGCACCAAGGTCAAGTGAAAATATTATTTTATCTTTTAGTCCATCCGGAATATCTCCACTTACAATTCTTCCCGCAAGTCCTTCAATTATTGCGGTTTTTCCAACTCCCGGCTCACCGATAAGCACAGGATTATTCTTTGTTCTCCTAGAAAGTATTCTTACAACACGCCTTATCTCGTCATCCCTGCCTATTACAGGATCAAGCTTGTGTTTTTTTGCCTCTTCCACAAGATTTCTGCCGTATTTCACAAGTGCCTCGTAAGTACCTTCAGGGTCCTGGCTGTCTACCGTCTGATTTCCCCTTATCTTTGAAAGTACTTCAAGAAAGTTCTTTTTGGACACATTAAACTTTTTAAGGATGGAATCCACATCGCCTGAATGTATTTCCATAATTGCAAGCATTACGTGCTCTACACTTATATACATATCTTTGAAATCACCGGCTATTTTTTCAGCCTTTACAAGAACTTCTTCAAATCTCCTGGTGGCATAAACAGAAGACGACTGTGCACCTTCCCCCATTACTTTTGGCATTCTGTTCAGAACATTTTCTGTTTCTTTTACAATTTGATCAATATCTATGCCCATCTTTTGATATATATTTGGAATGAGCCCATCTTTTTCTGAAACAAGCGCTGAAAACAGATGAATTACATCCACCTGCTGATGCTGATGCCTCACAGCTGTGAGCTGAGCTTCATTTAATGACTGCTGAACCTTTAAAGTAAGCTTATCTATATTCATGTTGATACCTCCTAATACTTTATTCCAACTAAGATCTGTTTAACTTTGACTTTCTTTGACTTTATATAGATAATATTATTATATAAGATTTTATTCAACTCTCATATAATAACATTCATATTGATTTCTCACCAAAAAACCATTTTAAATATAAAAAGCTTTATCTGTCTCAACATTACAATAAATACGGCTCAAATTTCATCAATTCTTCTTCTCAACTTTTTTGAATAAATCAACGCCCTCATTTAAATACTTTGAAGCCTCAGCATACCTGTCTGTTTCAATATAAAGTTTTCCAAGCATAATCGATATTTGTGCAGCCTTCTTTACAAGATTCATGTCTTTGGCATATCTAAGAGCCATGAATAAAGTATTTTCCGCATCCTTTTTATTTTTCTCAAGCATTTCAATCTTGTATTTTAAAAGGAAATATTCAATCATTCCATCTTTATTTCTACCTTCAACAAATGAAAATATCTGTCGGAGCGTATTTTGGGCATTAACTGTATCATTCATCTTTATATAATTTTTACACATATTCTCAAGTGTATACACTACATCCGGATCTTTCATTTTATCCATCAAATCCCGTGACTTGTTCAAATGCACAAAAGATTCTTCCATGTTGTCAAACTGATAGAACAAGTTGCCAAGGTTATTTTCAATTTTTGCCATACTTCTGATATCTTTTATATCCTTATATACAGAAAGAGCTTTTTTTGAATATCTGACCGCATTGTCAAGTTCACCTTTTTTATTGTATTCCTCTGCTATAAGAAGAAGCGTCTTTGCATATTGATTTTTATTTTCCGTTTTTATAAACTTCTTCTTTGCAAGATACGAATAATTCATGGCTTTTTTTATATTATCAAGCTTAAAATATATAAATGCTATATAATAATATATTTTCCCTATAAGGAACTCTTCATTAATATTATTTTCATTATATACAGTTTCAGCTTGTCTAAAATAACCCATGGAAGAATCATAGGATTTTATTTTTACATTTATATATCCAAGTCCCATAAAAGTTTTAATAATTTCCATAAAATTGTTATTCTTTATAAAAATAACATTAGCTGATAAAAACAACTGCTGTGCAGACGAATATTCGTCCTTAATTATACAAATTTTACTTGATAAATACATGTTTTTTGCTTTTTCATATTCGAGATTATATTTATCTGCATAATACGTTGCGTACTCAATGTATTTTTGGGCTTGTACTAAATTTCCTTGAACGATATAAGACTCAGATATATTTTCAAAATAATTACAACTCTTACTGGCTTGAGTTTTTTCAGATTCCATAAGATATTCAACTGACATTCCGAGTTTTTCTGAAAGATATTCAAGTAAATCCATACTTGGATTCGACTTTCCGGATTCCACAAGACTTATTTGTCCTGGAGTTACCCTGTCTCCTGCGACGTCTTTCAATGTCATACCAAGCCCTTTTCTTCTCTTTTTGATTTTTTCTCCGAGCGAAAGTATTTCCATATATCATTCTTCCTTCGATATAAATTTTTAGAATTGCTATGATGTAAAAATACGTCATGAAACAATACAATATTATCTAATTAATGAATCAACCAATAATTTATTCATTTTATTATAGCATAATTTATATAATATAATATAATATGTCAATAAATTAATATCTGGCTGTTTTATGAAAATCTTTATGAAATAACAGCCAGATACATTTTTTTATATTACTTCATCCAATCTGCTGCGCTGTGAGCCATATTTTTCATAATTTTAGAGGTTTTTCTCATTTTCTTTCCAGTGGATTTTTTAGTATGCATCATCACTGCAACTGTACTTCCAACTATAATACCTGCCAAAAATTTACCATGAATCATAATAAGTCGCTGTAGATTTAGTACAGCTTTCAACTCCTTTCAAATTAAGATATTTGTGCTCTTGAATTATGTTGTGTAAATTTGAGGTTTTTATGCTAGTCTGCAATAACTATATTGTCTTTATAATTTCCCGCAAGGCTTTCAATCTTGAGTTTTGTATCCAAATCCACTACTTCAAGTTTATTTTTTCGAATCCACTTTTCAACAACTTTTTTTGATTCTATTTCACAGGCCTCTTTTGCCATTTCATCTGCGATATCATTAAATAAATCTCCAGAGTGTCCGGAAACTTTTGAAAATTTTATATCAAGTCCCGAATCCATAAATTTTTTCATTTTATTATAATACTCAACAGAAGAAACACTTTTTCTTTCCCAAGCGCCAGTTACATGATTTGCCACACCTGCATAATCATGCAGTATGACTATATGTTTTTCATTATTTTTAAAGCTGTATTCTGCAGCTTTCACAGCAGCTTCAAGTTCTCCTGCAACTTGTCTTATAGATTTTTTTTTGCTGTCCTTAGAAACTCCATTCTCAACATACTGTACTATATTATTTTTCACTGCAACAAAAGCATAAGCATATCTTTCCGTGGAAATATTAAAGCTTCCATCTACATATATATTCAAAAACTTTGAATCACCAAATAAAACCTGCCCATTCTCCATTGTGTTTTCATTTCCTGAAATATATTCTTCTGCAAGACACCTGCTTTGAAAACTTTTATATTCGGCACCTTTAGCTCCGTGTACATAAAGAAGACATTCCGCCCATGTGTCTACAATCTTATTTTTTACACTCTCGTTTTTTTTAAAATCATAACCCTTTCTTATTGCATAAAATTTCTTTTTCATGAATTAAAACAAGTCTCCCTTCCCAAATTAAACCTTTTTCCTTAAAATGCTTGATATCTTGCTGAAATTGCCGGCTCCAACTATTTCAGACATATACTTCACTGCATTCTTCGCAATTATGAATATGTCGCTGCTTCCGCTCCAATTATCAAGAAGAACCTCCTCCGGAATCTTGTCTATAACCATGTTAAGTGCAATAAATGCCACAGCCGCATCATCCATTTGACCAAGTACAGGTATAAAACCAGGTATCAAATCTATTGGGCTTATTATATATATCATTGCATTTACAATTAATATTTTTATTTTTGCACTCACACGTTTGTCTCTAAAAAGTTTCCAGAAAAGAACAACTATATCCGGAATAATCAATATATACTCTGCAACTTTGGCATATTTGTCAGGCATTTTAGCTTCAGTCTTCTTTCTAAATTTCTCATACCACTCAAGCATAAAAGACGGATACTTTTTTTCATCATCATCAAAATGCGGACCTTCTTTGTCTTTGTTATATATTATGTTTTCCACATTAATCTGAACTTTTCCCTCACTTGCCTCTATTCCCGTCACATTAAAATCAAATTTTGGTACAATTGTTTTTAATTTATCAAGTTCAACATTTACAGTATCTCCGTCGACATTTACGCCAAACTTTTCAAAGTTTTTTAACTTGTTTTTAACAACCTTGTTCTTTATGATATTAAATATTCCAAATTTATATATCTTAAGCTTATATACTTTTAAATTGACTACATTGCCGTGAACATTTCCAATTCCAATTCTAGCTTCAAAACTTATAGAAAGCTTCTTTTCATATCTTCCCTTTACAATTATGACTTCATCAAGAAACACACTGTCTATACGAAGCCCCTCCACATGCAGATACTCATCTAAAAGTTCAAGTATATCCTTCTCTTTTAGAATTATACTGGCAGATGATACCTTCATTCTGCATTCTCCTCTCAATGTTTATATGTAAAGTATACATTAAACCAAAATTTCTGCAACTTTCAGTTCACAAATACCCATATTACAATTATATCCTAAACTTGAATCAATTACTTTAGCAAATTTTATGATTTTGATTAGACTAATATCCACACATGTTATATCATAGTTACATAAAATTCAAAAAAATATGAATAGCAGGTGATCCGATGAAAAAACTCAAATACAGATCTTTCATGCTCCCGCTTGTCATAATAGCAATATGCATTCTATCACTGTCAATTTCAAAATATAAAAACGGCGGAGCCATAGAAAATTCCTATTTAACCTTCAAAAGTTACATTCACGAAAACAGAGTGTCAAAAGTATACATTTTAAACTCGGAAAAAATAAAATTCACACTTAATGACGGCAGCATCCACGAAACTGACAACCCTGGCAGCAGTGATTTCAAAGAAAGTTTATTAAATAAAAACATAAATGTACTAGAAGGCTATCCTGAAAGCAACCTCGAAAAATATTCCATGGCAGCTCTTATAGCATGCCTGATATGGATGGCTGCATCGTACCTTAAATCCGGGAAATTTAAATCGAAACGTTCTCTTGCAATAGATTCCCTTGATGCTTCAAAAGTCTCCTGTCCTGATTTCACATTTGATAGCATGGCAGGAAATGATGAAGCAAAAGAAAGTGTCAAAGATGTAGTTGATTTTCTAAAAAATCCGGATAAATACACAGCCTACGGAGCAAGAATACCCCGTGGAATTATACTCTACGGTGAACCTGGAACAGGAAAGACTCTTCTTGCAAAAGCAGTTGCCGGTGAAGCAGATGTACCGTTTTATGCAGTATCGGGTTCAGACTTCGTTCAAGTATATGTGGGTGTAGGTGCCAGTCGTATAAGGCAACTTTTTAAAAAAGCACGAGCAAACAAAAAAGAAAAATCCATAATATTCATAGATGAAATAGATGCCATAGGGAAAAGAAGACAGGGAAGCGGCGCTTCAGGTTCCGACGAGAGAGACCAGACTTTAAATGCCCTGCTTACAGAAATGTCAGGCTTCAACGGCAATTCACGCATAGTGGTAATGGCTGCCACAAACAGGCTTGATACTCTTGATCCAGCTCTCCTTAGACCTGGAAGATTTGACAGACACATTGAAGTTACACTGCCGGATATAGCTGCAAGGGAAAAAATAATAAAGCTTCACCTAAAAGACAAACCGTGTTCAAACATAAGTATAAAAGAATGGGCCAGAAAAACCTCATATTTTTCAGGTGCCAAAATAGAAAGCCTAATAAATGAAGCTGCCATAACAGCCTGTAAGGAAAACAGCAAAACAATTGAAGATGCTCACATAGACAGAGCCTTTTCAATAATCCTTGCAGGATATGAAAAGAAAAACCACAGCTATATAAAAGAAATTGACAGAAAAATCACAGCCTACCATGAAATGGGACATGCTATAGTTTCGTTAAAAATGCTTCCGGAAGAAAAAGTGTCAAAAATAACAATCATCCCAAGCACAAAAGGTGCCGGAGGATATACTATGAGCATACCCGAGGACAGACTATACCACAGCAGATCATACCTTGTGAAGAAAATGATGTCTCTCTTGGGAGGCAGAGCTGCAGAGGAACTGATATTCGGAGCGGAATATATAACAACAGGTGCCCACAATGATCTGAAAAAATGTACAAGTATAGCATATAATATGGTTACAAGATATGGAATGGGAGAAACTCTCGGGCTTCTAAACATGGATGAACTCGCAGAACTAAACATAAGTCAAGATAAAATAATAGTAGAATGCAAAAAAATTGTAAATCAAATCTACAAGGAAACCAAGGAGATACTGGAAAAAAGCCGTGATATCCTTGAAAGCAAATCGAAACTTCTCCTTGAAAAAGAAACTTTGCATGAAAACGACATTGCATTTTAAAACTATAAATAAAAGACAGCCTTTAAAGATTAATTTCCCTAGGCTGTCTTTTTTAAATTCAAAACAAGCGAAATTAAAATTCCTCCCACAAGCCCTCCTATATGTCCAAAATTATCTATGTTTGATGCTGAAAATCCAATTAACAGATTAATTATTATTACTGAACCTATATTGTACACATATTCTCTATTTATACCTTTCTTCATCTTCAATCCAAAAACAAGTGCCGCACCAAATAATCCAAATATTGCTCCAGATGCACCGATTGACATACTTGGGGAAAAAATATAACTAAAAACCGACGCTAAAATCCCCGAAAAAAGGTATATAAAAGCATATCTCATGGAGCCGTATATCCTTTCAATAAAAGGTCCTACTGCAAACAGTGCATACATGTTGAATGCAATATGCATAATACCTCCATGCAAAAACATACATGAAACAAGCCTGTAATACTCACCAGATGATATAAGATAGTCCACCTTTGCACCCATAGCAACAAGTACATTTGAATCTATAGTAAAAAAATGTTTTGACAATATTGCACTTATTAAAAAAACTATTATATTTACGGCTATTAAAAAATATGTAAATTTGGCACTGCTTAGATTTATCTTGCCGGAATTTGTACTGCGCCTAAAGCTTTTTTCTGTACAGTCACAAATTTTATAAAAAATATCATCTGATACCTGAACTGAAGAAATTATTTGTTTAGAATTCAAATCCACTAAAATTAATCCACAATGTGGATAACTTATGTTCATAACAACAGACTGATCATTTTTTTTTCTGTATGCCATAACTATTACAATTTGTATACTCCTAAAACTGTATTTTTCCAACAGATCAGAATATATTTTTTCAAAATCTATTCTCTGATACACACCAGGAGCTGAAAAAAACACTGCCTCAATACCGCCATTGCCACACCTTCTTGAAAGTCCCCAAGTACTTACAAGTCCTTCTGCCTTCTGCTCTATTATGTTATATCCATAAATTCTATACATATTATGTACAAATTTCTTTATATATTCTTTCATTAAATTCCTCTGAGTCAAGCCATACTTGAAATTACAATTGAATGTTTATCCAAAAGATCTATTTCATGATAGTCATTTTCTCTTTGAAAACACCTTACAACAGGCCTGTCTGGAAATCCCTTGTTTTGTCTTATTACATATCCATCCTCACTATTTGAAAGAATTACATGAGCTCCAAGAGGATAAATTGAAAATGTATCTTTAAAATTTACGACATATTCCATATCAAAGGCACTTCCACTTCCTGAAAGCACAAGTTCGTATGCATCGTTCAGACTGAACTTTTTTCTATAAACCCTGTCATTGCTTACTGCATCATATACATCACATATACTGACGATTCTCGCAAATTTACTTATCTGACTGCCTTCAAGCCTGAATGGATATCCACATCCGTCAAACCTTTCATGGTGCTGTGCAACTATTTTTATTATACAGTCCGAAATGGAATATATCTTTTTTAAAATTTCCACTCCATATACAGGATGCTTTTTTATTTCTGAAAACTCTTCATCTGTAAGTTTTGTTCTTTTGTTTAATATCTCGATGGGAACCATGGTTTTTCCTATATCATGAAGAACTGCCCCCATACCAAGTTCCTCCAGACTGTTTCTGTCAATTCCAACTGTCATTCCAAGAAAAGACGCCATAATACATGTATCAATCGAATGTACAAAAGTATAATTGTCATAAGTCTGAATATCATAAAGACTTTTATTCACATCGCCCATTTCAACTATATAATCTATCATATCTCCAACAGTTTTTATCGACTCCCTAAAGTCCCTCATATTTCCCCCTGATAAGCTTGGAAATATTTTGGAAATGCTCTTCATTGCTGTCTGTTTGAGCTCCGTAAGTTTTTCATCTTCTACATCAACATCGTCAAGCCTTTCATCTTCAAGATATACATATAATACACCAAGTTCCTTAAGCTTATTTATATAAACGTCATTTAGCTTTATTCCAGAGCGAAGAAGTATCTGTCCTTCTCTTGTAAATATACTTTTTCCAAGAATAAAATCATCTTTCACATTATCTATAAATTCCAGTCTCATCGCATCACCCCAATAACTTGTAAAATAATTTATTTCCAAATATTTACTTATGACGAATTTAACGTTATTATTATAATGTAAAGCAACCTACTTATAAGGAGGATATCATGAAAAGAATTACATACATATCAATATCGATATTACTGCTATGTGCTGTCTGCCTTTATGGATATAACAGAAGCAAATACAGAGATTTAAATTACACATTGAATAAATACTTCACCACAGGCATTTTCAATAAATACAAAATGTACACAATAGGCACAAAAAATCTCTATTTTTCAGACGGAAATACATCTTTCTTCAAAATAAGCGGAACTTCATGTAAATATCCGTATGACAAGGTAAATTATATCGTATCTGTTCAAAAGAATTCAAGTGGAATATGGAAAATTAAAAGAATATATACAAATTCAGACAGGGAATAACACTATTTTGGTTTTGAAAGTTTATCTCTACATTGGCTGCATATTCCATTAAATCTCAAATTGAGATTTTCGTCTACAAGTATAAAACCTGTCTTGCTTTTTATTACTTCCTCTATCTCCTGCATTGGACAATCTATTTCCACTTGCTTGTGGCAGAATTTGCACTGAACTATATGTTTATGATGTTTTTTCAATATTGCATATGTAGCCTTGTTAATTCCAATATCAAATTTTTTTATTATCCTCTTTTTTTCAAAAAGCTCCAAAGTTCTATAAATAGTCGACATATCAATATTTATATCTTTCTCTTCGAACTCTTTGAATATATCATCCGCAGATATGGAACTATCGCTAGAAGAAAGGATTTTAAGTATACTTATTCTTGATTTTGTAACTTTTATGCCGCAGTTCCTCAAATACTGTCTTAAATCTTCCATAAGATCACCCCAAATTAAATGACAAAATAATTTCGGTTCATAACTACATTATATATCAAAAGAGGAACATTTTTAACTGCTCCTCTTCATTAACTTTTTAAATAAGTTGTCATTATCCTCTTTTTTTGGGTTTTTTTCAGTATCTGGTTCACTTTCTGAAAGTTCAACCATACTCAAATTCAAAGTATATTTATTAAAATATTTTTTCACTATGATTGTAAGTGTCAAAAATATTATCCAGAACATTGCAAGACACTTTATATCTTTAAACAGAACTGTATAATTTATACCCCATATTATCTCCCTAAGTGCTGAAACAGAATAATAAAATGGTAAAAATGGTCCTACAGTTTTAAAAACCGCTGGAAGCATCTCTCCAGGAAACGTTCCTCCTGAACTTGTAAGCTGAAGTATAAGGGCAATTATTGATATTACCCTTCCTATATCTCCAAATATAAATATAAAATTCTGCATTATAGCTATAAACACAAAGGACAGAAAAATATTAAAGGCAAAGTAAACTGGAACATTTGACGGTCTAAGTCCCAACAATATAATTGCAACGCTTAGAAATAATGCCTGCACAAGGCCTACAGTTGAATATGTTATATATTTTCCAAACGCTGCAGAACCTCTTCCGACTTTATCATTCTTATCGTTCATCGGCTTCTCTGTTATTATGAAGAACATCAACAGCGCTCCAACCCATAAACCAAGACTTATAAAATAAGGTGACAAACCTTCGCCATATCTATTTACAGTATAAAGATCATTTTCCTTCATCTTAAGCGGACTTGCAATAAAGTCTCCCATTTTTCCACTTCCAGAGACTAGCTTGCTTTTAAGCTGATCAGCTCCATCTGAAAGTTTTTCGTGAAGTGTATTGGTTCCATCATAAAGTTTTTGTACACCCTCTTCAAGAGCAGGTAACTTGTCCCTAAGTTTCTTTATTCCATCTCTCAATTCACTGGCTCCATCTGAAAGTTTGAAAATTCCATCTGAGAGTTCGGTTGAGCCATCTGAAAGTTTTTTAACTCCTGACTTCATATCGCCTGCACTGCCATTTAAAGTTCCAAGATTACTTGTAAGACTTTGAGAGCCATCCCTCAGCTTGAAAATTCCATCTGACAAACTTGAAGTCCCGTCTTTTAGCTTACCTACTCCTTCTTCAAGGTCGGGTACCTTCTCATTCAGTTCACCTATACCATCTTTTAATTCTCCTGAACCGTCATAAAGTTTTCTAACTCCTGATTTTAGATCAATACTTTTATCATACAATTCATCAAGTCCGTCATACAAATCTCCGGAACCATCATAAAGTTTTTTAATTCCAGTATTCAATTCATCAAGCGAATCTTCCGTTTCATTTATGTCAGACTTTATATCCTGAAGCAGATTTATTGTCGAAGAAATCTGATCCTGAATATTTTTTGCAGCCTGCTTTATGCTTTCGGGAAGATTTTGTGAACTTGAAAAAGGTTCCAGATCCTCTTTTATATCACCAAGTGTATTTATCGCCTCATCAATTTTCGATTGAATTTTTTCAAAATGAATATTATCGCTTGTTTGCATTTCCTGCAGTGCACTATCCAGCTGGCCAAGCAAAATGCCTGTATCCTTTAATGTTTTTTGAACATACTGCCTGTATTCACTACCCGATGTCCCCTGAGGAAGCGCATCAATCATTTTACCTATAAGCTCCACCTGATTTTCCATGCTCTTTACAAGCGGAATAACTGCTCCCGATATTTTTTTGCCTTCTGTAACTACCTTGTCCGTGATTTCATCCTGTTTTTTTGCAAGCTTATCCTTTAGTTCCGAAAGTCCATCACGTAACTGGCTGGAACCATCTTTAAGCTTACCCACACCGGAAACAAGATCCGGCATTTTGCCGTTTAGAGTTCCAAGTCCGTCTTCAAGTGTTGAAGAACCGTCATAGAGCTTGCTCACCCCTGATGCAAGATCCGGCATTTTGTCATACAGCTCTCCAACTCCATCATTAATCTTATCGCTTCCATCAAGTGCACTGCCAAGTTTGTCGGTAATTGTAGCAGAGCCTGTATAGAGCTTACCTACACCAGAAACAAGATCTGGCATTTTGCCGTTTAGAGTTCCAAGTCCGTTTTTTATCTGAAGTGCACCATCCGATGCATCGCCAAGCTTGTCTGCAAGTGTTGAAGATCCTTCAAACAGTTGTGACACTCCATCTGTGAGTGTCGGCATTTGATCTTTCATTTGTCCTATTCCATCTTTTATCTCTCCACTTCCAGAGGCTGCACTCTCCATGCCGCTCTTAAGTGTCTCCATACTGTCATATAATTTCACTCCTACATTCTTTGCTATATTCTCTCCGATTTCATCTTTTAATATTCCAGAAGCCTTGTCGGTTATTATTCCAACTACATAATTTTTCTTCTTGTTTGTAGAAAATACTAATTCAGGCTTTTTTATCGTGCCTTTTTCAACCTGTGACAGCCTATATGAAAAATTTCTGGGTATTACAAGAAGCGCATAGTACTTTTCATCCTGAAGATTATCTTCCGCTTCCTCTAAATTATTTGTAAAATGCCATCCCAGACTATCATTGTCTTTTAACTTGTCTACAATATCATTTCCATAATTGGTTTTTTTCCCATTTATTTCAGCTCCCGAATCCAGATTTACAACCCCAACCGCTACCTGTTGAGTCTTGCTGTAGGGATCCCAAAAAGCTGCAAGGTAAAATCCTCCGTAAATTATAGGAATCAAGCTTATGGAAAAAACCGCCATCACGAGAAGCTTCTTCTTGGAGATATTTTTAAAGTCTCCCAATACTACTTTTAAAAATCCCATGTCTATCTCCCCTCTTTAAGCTTGAAAATATTTCTTACTGACTGGTCAGTTATATTAAACACCTTTTTTCACTTTCTGTCAACAGACTGTTTCATCATTAATTTATAAATATAAAAGTAAAGTTTCCGCAAAACATGTGCAGAAACTTTACTTCTATATTTCATCCATTTATATGAAATTTTACAGTTCAACTACTTCAATCCTGCCAAGCAGTCTTTCTACCTCTTCCCTGGTGCAAAGATCCGATGAAAAAGCTGTTGCACTTCCAGACGCCGCACCAAATTTAAAAGCTTCAACCACATTTTGGCTTTCAATATATTTTCCAAGAAATCCTGCCACAAGAGAATCTCCTGCACCTACTGAATTCACAACGCTGCCTTCAGGTGCAGAAGCCCTGTATACACCTTTTTCGCATACAAGCAGTGCTCCGGAACCTCCCATGGATACAATCACATTTTGTGCACCCATTTTTCTGAGTCTGCCTGAATATTCAACAACATCGCTTATTTGTTCTATATTCCTGTTAAATAAATCTCCAAGCTCGTGTATATTCGGCTTTATGAGAAAGGGTTTATACTCAAGTGTGCTCATAAGTGCTTCACCCGTAGTATCCACAACAAATTTCACACCTTTGCAATTTTGCTGAATCATAGAATATATGTTTCTTGGAACAGACTTTTGCACATTTCCCGAAAGAACAATAAAATCATTTTCATTTAGATTCTTTACCTTTAACATAAGTTTTTCTATATCGTCTTCAGAAATTTGAGGCCCTGCTGCATTTATCTCGGTTTCCACCTCCGACTTCAATTTAACATTTATCCTCGTATCTTCCTTGACATTTATAAAGTCAGTTGAAATTTCGGAGTCTTCAAGTGCATCTTTTATAAACCTGCCTGTAAATCCACCTATAAATCCAAATGCCGTACTGTTAACTCCAATATTTTTCAATACTCTGGAAACATTTATACCTTTGCCCCCTGCATACTTCTTCTCACCGGAAACCCTATTTATTTTTCCTAGCTTGAACTCTCGAAAATTTATAACATAATCCACTGAAGGATTAAAAGTTACTGTATATATCATCTACTCACAACCTTTATATTAGTTTTACAAGAATATTTATTGTAATTTTCAAGCTGAACATCAGTTATTATGCATGCCTCCTCAAGATCGGCAACTTTCACAAAGCTAACTTCCCCAAATTTGCTTTCATCTGCAAGAACAAAATTTTCAGTTGAATGCCTTATGGCACTTTGCTTAAGTACAGCTTCCTCCGAATCAGGAGTTGTATACCCGTGTTCAAAATGTATTCCGTTTATTCCAAGAAAACACTTGTCAAATCTAAATTTCTCAATATTTTTCAGCGCATCTGAACCTATTACAGCCCTTGTGGTATTTTTTATTTTTCCACCAAGTATATAACCGCACATGTTGCTTTTCATAATGGCGTTTATATGTTCAAGACCATTGGTTACTATTGTTACATTTTTCTTGTCTATATACTGAATCATCTCAAAAGTGGATGTACCTGCATCAATATATATACAATCACCATCTTTTATACAAGCTGCAGCATATTTTGCAATTTTCCTCTTCTGCTCTGCATTTGTAACCTCCTTTTCACCATAACTTGGTTCCGCAAGTCTTTTTTTAACAAGCGACGCACCGCCATGCACCCTCTTCAATGCATTTATACTTTCAAGATATGTAAGGTCCCTTCTTATAGTTGATTCCGAAGTATCAAGTATTTTCACAAACTCGTTAATTCTTATAATACCCTTCTTTTTCAATTCATTGAGTATTATTTTATGTCTCTGTTCCGTAAGCAAAGCCTATACCCTCTTTCCATGATTATTATAATATACTTTTTATTCAGATTCAATCATTTTCAGTTAAAATCATTCAAAATCTTTCATTGATATTTTTCAAAACTATGATATAATTTATAAAAAAAAGAAAGGAAGACCAGTTATGATTAAAAACTTTGCAACACTCCTCAACTGTATGGATGGACGCGTGCAGCTGCCTGCAATAAACTGGATAAAGGCAAATTTCAATGTAGAATATGTGGATACTATAACCGAGCCTGGAATTGACCGATTAGTTTATGAAAAAGACATGGATTTTTTAAATTCTCTCAACAGGAAAATTAACATATCACTAAGTTTACATACTTCAAAATACATATTTATAACCGGTCACCATGACTATTCCGGAAATTCTGCAAGTAAAGAAGAACATATGAAACACATAAAGTGCTCAGTTAAACTTCTAAAAGACATATATAAAAATATACCTGTAACAGGGTTATGGATAAATCAAAACTTTGAGGTGGAAAAAGTATATACAATAGAATGAAACAAAAAATTGAGCGCAGCTTTACAGATTCCAAAAGTCTACATGAATTGCATTATGCTTATTTTCTTTCATTACTGAAATTGCCCAAAATGATTTAAACAGCCCGCCAACACCATTAATTTATTATCTCGCCATTCCATATAATGATAATATTCTTCTATTGTCATGCAATTATAGCGACTGTTCTGTTCTTCCAATAATATCGTCCTGCGTCTTTTTAGACAATACATTGAAAAATGCACTGTAACCTGCCACACGAACAATCAGATCTTTATGCTCTTCTGGATGTTTCTGAGCATCCAAAAGTGTTTCTCTGGACACAATGTTATACTGCACATGATATCCGTGTAATCTATTGAAAAACGCTTTGATCATCATCTCCAACTTCTGTTTATTTTCTTCAGTAGAAACCATCTGAGGTGTTATTTTCTGATTTAGCAGTACACCTCCTGTAATCTTTTCTGTAGGAAGCTTGGAAACTGATTTAAAAACAGCTGTCGGGCCACTCTTATCCGCATTATGAGCAGGACTGCATCCTTCCGCCAAAGGTTCATAAGCATTTCTTCCATCTGGTGTTGCCATGGTTCCCATTCCCTGTCCTACATTTGCACTGATAGAAGAAGTTCCACCATACCTGATTCCTCCAATCGAACCTCTATGATATCTTGTATTCGGATACTTCTTTATCTCATCCAGGTAAGAATCATAAGCTTCTACCACAAGTTGATCCACGTAATCATCATCATTTCCGTATTTCGGTGCTTCATTTATCAGCATTTGCTGAATCTTTTGATTCTCAGTAGACTGGAAATCATCCAAGATTGCATTCCAAAGCTGCTCTCTCGTGATTTTCTTTTCTTCATAAACAAGCTTCTTAATTGCTGCAAGTGAATCTGCCATGTTAGCAATTCCTACCTGAAGTCCAGAAGTGAAGTCGTAAACTGCTCCACCTTCTTTGATGGTCTTCCCCTTTACAATGCAGTCATCTGTAAGTGCAGAGCACAGAATATCCGGTACATCCCGCTCGGATGCTTTGTCAATGGCATTCTCCACGATAACGCTGTAACGCGTCATTTCTCTTACAGTCTTGTCCCATGCTTTTACCAAATCTTGATAAGTGTGCATTTCTTTAAAATATCCATATCCTTTTGTAAACCTCCTGCCACTTGTCATATCTATACCATTATTCATTGCACAGAGCAACACTCGAGGAAAATTTATATAAGACATACCTGTACAACGATATCCCCACTTGCCCGGGACTGCTGTTTCTACACATCCAATAGCACTGTAATTATAGGCGTCCTCTTCTTTAACACCCCAATTAATAAATGATGGAATAATAATTTCGTCATTATTAAGCGCAGGCATTCCAAATCCAAGTTTCATCACTTCAATACATTCATCAAAGAAGTGTTTGTCAATATTTTGATGATAACGAACCGTCAAATTTGGCTGAGTCAGTCTTGTCTGGGCAACTGACCGAAGAACTGCAAAACTCAATTCATTTACTGCATCCTTTTTATCAATTGTCTGACCTCCTATAGTAACATTCTGGTACATAGGAGAACCTGCTGAACTTAATGTATGGGACTGAGAACGTACTTTATTGATTGTCAGTGTCTTAATCCAAAGACAAGTCAACAACTCAAGTGCTTCCTGTTTTGTCATCTTTCCTTCATTTAAATCTTTCACACAGTACGGATACATATACTGATCAAATCTTCCATAACTCAAAGAATGTCCATTTGATTCAATCTGTAAAATTAGCTGAATAAACCAGACTGACTGTACCGCCTCTCTAAAAGAAGATGCTGGCTCATAAGGGACTTTTCCACAAATTCTGCTCATTTTAAGAAGTTCAGCTTTCCTTCTTGGGTCCTGTTCTTTTTCTGCCAACTCTTCTGCAAGGACACTGTAACGCAATGCAAAATTATGAACTGATTCGATAACAGTCAGAATAGACTTATAAAATACATTTTTATCAATGCTCTGTGGGTCAGTAAGATCAAGAGCTGCCTGAAGCTCTCGAGTTTTCTTCTCATATCCTCGCAGTCCATCAGATAGAAGCCTTCCATAATTAACAGACAGATGTGCATCCCCCGCATTTAATTTGCCTTCCATTCCAAAAACTTCGGTCTCCATGAATACGCTTACTTCATCTGGAAGAAGCGCTTCTCCTCTTGCTCGAAGATTGTTGTTTTCCCAAAATGGTGCAATTTCACGAAGCTGTTTTTTAGTATCTTCCGTAATATAAAAAACATCTCCATCTCTCTTCTCGAAAAGATCAAGCTCATTCATTACAAATTCCATCGTATATTCTGGAAAAATAGGTGCATTGCGATTCTTCGTTGACTGATTTCCCGCAATCATAGATTTCTTCTCAATATAAATCGTCATACCTTCCAAAATTTCTTTCAGCATACGTGCTCTTATAATCACACGAGGCTGATTCAAATTTTCCTTATATGCTTTCGTTGCCAATACTGCCCGCTCGGCATCAATATAGGGCTTTTCATTCAAAATTTCTTCACGAAAAGCCTGCATCCTGTCTGTCAATTTGCCAAAATGCGCTTTGCTCTTCATATTATCGCCTCCATTAATTTCATTCATAACTTTAATTAATTTTATTTATAATTAAACTTTACTATTTCATTATATGTCTGTCAATAATTTTTGTTAGAAAATATTTTTACTTTCATTTGAAATTTTAGTTTTTAGCTGAGTTGTTGTATAATCTTATTATACAAAGGAAGAAGGTAATATCATTATGAAAAAAGCAGACCGTGATAAAACCGGTGTAATATTTAACATTCAAAAATTTAGTATCAACGATGGACCAGGTATCAGAACTGTGGTGTTCTTCAAAGGATGTCCACTTCATTGCCTCTGGTGTTCCAATCCTGAAAGTCAACTTTCCAAGACGCAAATATTTTTGGATCAGAAAAAATGTATAACCTGCCTTCATTGTATAGATATTTGTCCTATTGGTGCCATTACTTTACACAAAGAACATATACATATCAACACTGCTTTATGTAATGGATGTAGGCGCTGTGTACTGGAATGTCCTAAAAAAGCTATGGAAACAGAAGGTGAACAAAAAACAGTGCAAGAAATCATAAATGTAGTATTACAGGATCAAGTATTTTATGAAGAAGATGGCGGTATTACATTGTCCGGTGGAGAATTTCTTTTCCAGCCTCATTTTGCAGAAGAATTACTTCTTGCAGCAAAAGAAGAAGGACTTCACATTTGTTGTGAAACAACTGGTTTTGCTATTCCAGAAATTTTTAATAAGATTATTCCATATATAGATTATGTTCTTTTTGACATGAAGCACTGGAATACCGAAAAGCATAAAGAATATACAGGTGTCTATAATGAACTTCCTCTTGTTAATATGAAGTATGCAGTTAGAATAGGAAAAACTGTTCTACCAAGAATCCCTGTCATCCCGGGATTTAATAACTCTCTTGAAGATGCTGCCAGATTTGCAACTACTCTTCATACAGTCGGTATCGAAAGTTGTCAGCTTCTCCCTTTCCATCAATTTGGAGAAAATAAGTATCATCTATTAGGTCAGCCTTATCACTATGCAGATATCCCTTCCCTTCACCAAGATGATTTATATGATTACCTACAGGAATTTCATAAGTATGGAATTAATGCTTTTTTCTAATTCTTTCATGCATTAACCCTGTATTTATAACTATACGTCATTGAAAAAATAATTGTTTGTAGTATACTGATAGAAAAACAATCGAGGTGACAATATGAAACACAGATCAAATAAAATATTAGAATTTCTTACTCATCAAAATAAAATGGAAGTGTCACTTCTCTCAAAAAAACTTGGTGTTTCTCAAGTTACAATCCGAAAAGATCTCGATGCGTTGGAAAGAAAGGGAATTATTAAAAGAGAACATGGTTTTGCTCTATTATGCAGCACAGATGATATTAATGGCAGGATTGCCTACCACTACGAAGAAAAACGAAAAATTGCCCAAAAATCATCTGAACTTATTTGTAACGGCGATACCATTATGATTGAAAGTGGAAGCTGCTGTGCAGTTTTAGCAGATACTCTGACAACTACAAAAAAAGATTTAACAATCATCACCAACAGCGCATTTATTGCTGGCTATATACGTGGAAAATCTAATTTTCAGGTTATTCTTTTGGGAGGAATCTATCAACAAGATTCACAAGTCATGGTTGGTCCTATGATTCGGCAATGTATAGAAAACTTTTTTGTAGACTTGTTTTTTATCGGGACAGATGGATATAATACCAAAGTTGGTTTCACCAACCGTGATCAAATGCGTGCACAAGCTGTGCGTGACATGGCACATCAAGCCGGACAGATTATTGTCTTAACAGAAAGTAATAAATTTTCAAATAATGGTGTTGTTCCCATGAATCTAAAAGATCAAGTAAAAACTGTCATTACAGATGCGAATATTTCTGATGCTGTAAAGGCAGAACTTGAGAGCAAAAAAATTCATGTTATTATTTCCTGAATTCATCCACTTAATTTACTCTTTATATAAAAATGGAATACCAGAATGAATCCGGTATTCCATAATCATTTTCTATTTTCTAATAAATAGGAGTACAGTAATCTGCATATTTTGGATTTTTTCCTACAGTAAGCGTAAAGAACAACTCCTTGAGCTTCCTGCATATTTCTCCTTCTTTTCCATTTCCAACAATTCTATGGTCAACTTCAATTATCGGAGTTACCTCCATAGCTGTTCCACTGAAAAATACTTCATCTGACGCATAAAGTTCAGTTCTTGTAACGCTTCTTTCAACAACTTCAAGTCCAAGTTCTTCTTCTGCAAGCTTTATAACAAGGTCTCTTGTTATACCTTCAAGTATATTGTCTGAAGCTGAAGGAGTTACTAACTTTCCTTTTTTATATATGAACAAGTTTTCTCCAGGTCCCTCACAAACATGTCCCGATCTTGTAAGGAATATTGCTTCGTCAAAGCCTGCTCTATGCGCCTCAAGCGATGCAAGTGCCGAATTCAAATAAGAAGCAGTGGCCTTTACTCTAGGTGGTATCATGTTATCTTCAATCCTGCCCCAAGACGTTACCCCAACGCTCAGTTCAGATTTTCCTGCATATTTGTCAAGAGGTTGACAATATATTACAACTTTTACATCAGGATTAATAAGATTCGGCCCTATATCCTGAGCATCATTATAAATTATAGGCCTTATATAAGTAGTCCTCTTGAATTCATTTTTCTTAAGCAACTCTACAGTCCATTTGCAAAGGTCGTCCACTGTATATGGAACATTCAAGTTAAGTGTTTTTGCAGACTGAAGCATTCTTGTATAATGATCTTTAAGCCTGAATCCAAAAAGCTGTTTCTGCTCCTCGTCCCAGTAAGCTCTTATCCCTTCAAAGCATCCAAGTCCGTAGTTGAACGCCTTGCTTCTTATGCCCACACTTACTTCACTTTCATCTACAATTTTTCCTTGATAAAATACGTATGATTTTGACATCAAAAGCCCCCTTAGTTAATTTTCAAAGTTATAAGACAAAAACTATTATAACGTTACTAATTAATATACCTCTATAAAAAAGTTTAGTCAACAAATTTTGTATCTTCTAAATAAAATGGTCTAATCTCAACACCACTTCTGCAATTATTGTTGCAAAGACAAAGGTACCAGTATAAACTGTAATAGCAATTACAACTATTTTCCAGCTCAACTCTTTGAAAAGTTTCAGGTCTTTTCCAAGGGAAAGCCCTGCAAAGGCAAGTACTGGAGTTGTAAGCGCAAGCATGTCTATTTTACTCAAATAATTCGAATCTATATATGCTCCATAAGGATTTACAGGACTTGTAACAAGAACCGCTATTATTGAAACCCAAAATACTGTAGGAAGTTTCAGAGGAACAACCTTGCCTATAACCATTCCTAAAACCGTAATTCCAATCAATATTAACATTCCAATTGCACTTATCTTCAAAGATACCTTATCACTTATACTGTTACCTATCAATGCTACAAATCCGACCCACAATAAAACAAATAATTTCTGCTTCCAATTTTCCATATTCAACTTCTCCTATCTTCTTCTACCTATTTTAGGTTCAAGCCAACTGTAAAGCTTGTTTGCTACAGGAAGTGAAACAAACAGCGTAAAATATATTCCAACTATTGTTGTTATCAAATTTGAAGCTGCAGCAAAACTTGCTATTTCCTTCTGCTGTGCCGGGAATACGGATGCAATTGCCCCGGATGCCGCCGCCATCATGCTTCCCGAACCTACTCCAGATCCCATTGCAAGCGCAAGTGGATTAAATATTTTAAGCGATCCGAGATATCCTGCAAGAAGTCCTATATATATGGCTCCAAACAGAGTACCACATATGTATATGCCCATAACTCCTCTTCCCTCTGGTGAATCCATTCCATATTTTTCGGCAATAATTGCAATATTAGGCTCCCTGTCTATAGAAAATGTAGCACCTACAGCTTCTCTCTTCATTCCAAGCAGCAGCGCAATGGGAAGTCCAAGGATAACGGTTCCAAGAAAATGCCCGAGCTCCTGAAGGCAAAGTGCAATACCAGATTTAAAAAGCATCGCGATTGACGGCCCCATGGTCGCACCTATCTTTGCAACAAATATTACTACAGCTATACTCATTATAGAATTTGAAAGTTTCATTTCCTCCCTGGAGAGAATTTTTAATTTTGGGAGACTTATAATGGTTCCAAAAACCAAAGCAAAAAGCATTGGGAGTATTATAAGGTAACCCGGTCCTAATTTTATCTTCTTTTCACCTATGAATTCACAAACCACAACAAGCACCAGTGCCAGAAGACATATTTTCCAGTATTTTTTTATCATTATTTTTTCCTCCAAAATAAAATATCAGTTATAAAACTCATTCATCATGCTTAAATACTTTTCAACTGTAAATGCAGGTTCAAAATTGTCCACAATTTCCCGCCCCTTTTTACAATTGTCAAAAAGCAAATCCACAACAGTCATTGCCAAGATTTTTGCTGGCAGGACACAAGCTGCATTATAATCTTCAACATTAAAATCACTTGAATGTAAAAGTCCGCTTACACCACCGATGTAAGGATGTATTGATGGAATGAGCTGTGATACATCGCCCATATCCGTAGACGCAAAGAAATGCCCTGCATCGATTACTGCTTCTTCTGGCAGAACTCTTGTACAATTTTCTCTAAAAACACTGTTTAATTCAGTAGAACATCTAAGAGGAAGGTATCCTGGAATATTGTTTATTATAGTTTTCGCACCAACAGCATCTCCACCAGCTTTAAGCGCCCTGTCTACATTTTTATTTGCTTTTACCATGGCATCTACTGTTTTTGCGCGAACATAGCTTTCCATTCTTACATCATCCGGAACACAATTTACAACATCTCCGCCTTTTGTAATTATAGGATGAAACCTAACGCAGTCCTCATCACGAAAAGTTTCTCTAAGTGCATTGACTCCCATTATTCCAAGCATTGCAGCATTAAGCGCATTTATACCCTCTTCCGGTGCCTCTGCCGCATGTGCCACTTTTCCTAAATACTGTATTGTCTTTACTATAAATCCATTGCTTGTCTTTCCTATTGCAGCTGACGGTTTTGGGCTGTCTTTTAAAGAATGCATCATCATGGCAATATCAACATCTCCAAATTCACCCTGATATATGAGTTCCTGCTTTCCACCCATGAAGTGAATTTTGCCTTCTTCCCGAAGTTTCTGCCTGTACTCAACTTCTATGCATTCCTCCGCCGGAACAGCCATGAATGTTACATTTCCATCAAGGCCGTCCAAAGCTCCCGACAGTTTAAGTCCAATTGCAGATCCAATCAAAGCCCCAAGCTGAAGATGGTGTCCACAGGTATGTGCTGCACCAGTTTCTGGATCAGTGTTTTTGTTGCCTCTGCATATGACTGCATCCATCTCTCCAATAACTGCTACATTTACACCTTCTGAACTATCCTTCAATTTCGCCTTTACTCCGGTTATTGCAAGTTTGTCCCTATACTTAAGTCCTATTTTATCGAAAACTTCTTTTACTTTTTGGGAAGTTTTCTCCTCTTTGAAGCCAAGTTCGGGATTTTTTTCTACGGATTTAGAAAATTTTATTATATCATCCGCATTTTCGTCAATAGTCCTGCATATTAACTTTTTGATTTCTTCAATTTCCAATTTGCTGATTTCCCCCTTAATATTTGATATCAAATTGTTAAATTTATTACAATGCAATTATACATTAAGTAGCTGTATTATTCCATGCCTACTTACGCAAAGAGCTCCTCTTACCCCTATTAAAAAGCTTGTACCGTATGACGTAATATGCAAATATCCCCAAAAGGCTCCCAAAAAAATCTATTAAAACATCGCTTACAAGTGATGTCCTCCCTGCTACCAGTTGTTGGTGAAATTCATCTGTAACAGCATAAAAAAGGCATAGAAACATAATGTATATTATTGCCCGCCTTCCCTTTAGTCCAAAACTTGACAGCACAATCGACACAATTACAGCAAGTACAAAATATTCAAAAGCATGAGCATTCTTTCTTATAAAAATATTCAATCTCCCCTGCTTCGTATCTGGAATGTCAAAGGCTTTCTGTAATTTTTTCTTTAAAGAGATCTTATTTGTACCATTATCATCTTTTTGCTTATCCTGTCCAATTAAATCCTTGACTATATGGAAATCACCATGTTTTATATTTCTAAGGTCATTTAAAAAATTGTAGCTTCTATTGTTTGACTGAACTCCGTTGTTGGAGGAATTGTAAAATATAAAACCCATCCACAAAACACAGAATAAAATCACAGCTATCTTCTTCATGCAAAACACCTTCTTTTAAATAGTAAATTCATATTGGTAATGATTATAACATAAAAATAACCTGGATATTCAAATCCAAGTTAGATGATTATTTTTCTATATCAAGTGCTTTTGCAAAACCTCAACTACTGTTTTAGCACCGCCTAATGTTTCAATAGTCTTTCCCTCTCTTAACGCGTTTGCCTTATACTTGTTATTATTTTCAAATGTCTGCACTGCACTTCTCAGTGTTTTAGACGTAAACTCTTTCATTTGTAAAGATACCCCTGCATTAAGTCTTACAATTGATTCAGCATTATATTTTCGCTCAAAAACTTTTCCAGCACAGATAATTTGAGGAACTCCATACATCAATCCTGTCATAATGCTGTTTTGCCCTCCATGGTTGATATATGCTACTGCTTTCGGCATTAAATCCGCAAAGTCGAAGTATTTGTCTATAGTAATATTATCAAAATTTCTCGAAGTAAGATCAGATGAAGCAATATAAATATTGTAACTACTGTTATGAAAAGCTGAAATTAATTCTTTAACTACCTTTTTTGTTGTAATAGCACCATTTCCCATATAGACCACTATGATATTGGGATGCTTACATATTTCAACTTCACCTGGTTTAAAAAACGCACCTGTAAAAACAACTTTTTCATCGCTAAATGGCTCCAACTCGTAAGAACTGGGGACGAACTTTATATCCATCCACCTGAAAACATCCAAAATTGATGAAATTTGTGACAGACCTTTGTTTTGCAAAAATCGGCGAACTTCACCAGAATATTTTGAATTGCATGCATAAGACGTTTGAGTTGGATAGCTTATGCTCCCTGCTACAGTAACTCCCTCGAGTTTAGCCGCCACAATAGCAGTCAATCTAAATTCAGAGTATATAATGTCTGGCTGGAAATCTTGTATAGCTTTCTGTAAACACAATAAATCTTGCTCAAAATATTTTCTATTGTTTGCTCCCGTTAGCTGTAGAACTTCCTCAAAACTGTTGACTGATTTCCTTTGCTGTATTCCTAATGTTTTAGCAACTTTGAATGCTCTTTTTCCTAGCACGAGAGGAAGTCCTAAAGGAGATGGAACAGGAGCATAATAATTTTTCACATCCGTAACGGTTTTGTAATTCATATCCTCTGCTGCACAAAATGCAACATCATGTCCATTGCTCAGCAATTCATGACAAATGGCGATTGCTCTTGTCATACAGCCATTAGTCTGTGCCATAGCCGACATTGGTGCAATTAATACCTTCATATGTAAACCTCGTTAGATGATATTTGATAACTTCCTATTTCAAATTTAAACTTATCATAATAAAAGGGCTGTTCATCTCCCACTTATAGAAGACAGGAGATTTACGGCCTTTGTGTTAAATAATCAATTTTATTTTACAAGCTTGTACGCTACAGACCAGCCTTTAAGTTCCTGTGCTTTTTCAGGTTTTACATTCGTCTGGAATGCAAAATTGCAAAGCTTTGCCTTGTAAGGCCTTACAGTAAAATCTTTAAGTTCAAACTGTCTTGACTGGAACACAAGATTTTTCTCATTCAATACAGTAATAGGCATTCTGCTGAGTGTTATAGGCTTTGGTGCTGCATTTCTCATTACACATGTAACAAGAACTCTTCCATCTTGTTCAATACCAATACTGAATGTAGATATACTAAATTCGCCTTCTTCAAGTTCTGGCAGAGTTTCAAGAAAATCACCAAGCACTTTTCTGTCCTTTTCTTCCAAATCTTCAGGAAGTCCCTCAAAACTAGGTCTTACCTTGGTAGTTATTTTAAATGTACCACTTAAAACAATCTCCCAGTCTTCAGGCATCTTGTCCACCTTGACATTATCCTTTTCAAAATAAACTTTTATAGGTCTTACAGAGTGTGGCGGAAGTTTTCCAAGTCCCCTCAAATTGAAGGTTTGAACTCCAAGCGTCTCATCTTTCGAATTCTTTATGACAAGTGGAATATCCTCCAAATTTAAATTTTCCGAGAGTCCGTTTCTTACATATATTTTAGCTTCAAATTTTTCTCCTATATCATATATATATACTCCGGAAATATTAAGTTCGCCTTCTTTTATAGGAGGCAGCTCGTTTATCTCATCTTCCAGGATTTCCTTATGTACATCAGAAATTACAACATTGTCCTTCTCAAGCAGGGACAACTTTGTAGAAACATATTCATTTTTATCACTGTTCTGTGGATTGTGTTCTGCGTTCTTAACCATATTTTCCTCCATTTTAATATTTTATCTACATTATACTATAACTATCTATTTTATTCTATATTGATTGTCAATATGGAAAAATGTTCACAATCTATACTCTTTTACCCGGCTCCGAAGCAATAATCCTGAGATTCCCGGATATGCTCCAGCTTTTCACATCAAATGGCAAAATTAAATGGTCCCCTTTCGCCAGTTTGTATTCCTTTCCGTCTACTGTCAAAGTCCCACTGCCACTCAACACAGATGCAAGCGTGTACGGTGCCTCTCCTCTTTCAAATTCAGCTTTTCCATTATTACAAAGCTCCCACCTGTAAACAGTAAAAAAGTCACTTTTCACATAACAAGTCACCTTAGCATCACCTACACGGTATTCCTTTATGTCCAGCTTTGGATCAACATGAGGCACGGTTATAACAGCTATTGACTGATCTACATGAAGTTCACGTTTTTTGCCGCTGTTTGGATCAACTCTGTCGAAATCATAAACCCTGTAAGTTGTATCAGAACTTTGCTGTGTCTCAAGCGCCATGATTCCACCTCCAAGCGCATGTATGGTACCACTTGGGACATAGTAAAACTCCCCTGCCTTAACCGGTATGCGTCTGAGCAGCTTATTCCAGTCGTTATTATGAATCATTTCAGCCAGCTCTTCTCTTGTTTTTGCATAATGCCCGTAAATTAATTCAGAGCCTTCCTCCGCTTCTATAATATACCAGCATTCAGTTTTGCCCAATTCGTGTTCATGCTCCATGGCATAGGAATCGTCCGGGTGAACCTGAACAGATAAATCCATTCGTGCGTCAAGGATTTTAGTGAGCATAGGAAATTTATCCCCAGAGGCATTGCCAAATAATTCACGATTATTATCCCAAAGCTCATTCAGTGTTTTTCCTGCATAAATTCCATTTTTAATTTTAGCAGGCCCGTGTTTGTGGGCCGATATTGCCCAACATTCACCAGTATGGTCACTTGGAATATCATATCCAAATCTCTTCTCAAGCTTACTTCCGCCCCACATTTTATTTTGAAAATATGGTTTCAAAAATAATGGTTCACTCACAATTTATCTCTCCTCTCAATTTTTACAAATATCTGCAGCTGCAAGCAAACTTCCTGTAATGCCTGCATCATCTCCAAGTTTAACATGTACTATATACTTATCCACATCCGGAACAATCACATAACCATTCAGAAGTTTTAAAAATTCCCGGCGTATCATTGGAAACAATTGTTCCTGTTTCATCACTCCACCGCCTAAAATTATTATATCAGGTGAGAACGTAAGTGTATAATCCATACACGCCTGTGCAAGATAATATGCTTCAATTTTCCATGCCGGATCATCTGCAGGCACTTCAAACGCCTTCCTGCCTGTGCGTTTTTCAATTGCCGGCCCAGAAGTCAATCCTTCTATGCAGTCGCCATGATACTCACAATTTCCTTCAAACCTGTCTCCTTCAAACCTGTGCAGCAAAATATGTCCACTTTCAGGATTACTTCGTCCACAGTATAAATTTCCATGGGAAACATAGCCCACACCAACTCCCGTTCCGACAGTAACATAACATACATTTTCCATGCCTCTTCCCGCACCAAGCTTATACTCTCCATATGCGGCCACGTTTACATCCGTTGTCCACACATAAGGAACATCACAGTGTTTTCTCATCGCACCTAAAAAATCATAATTTCTCCATAAAAGTTTGGGAGTGTCTTTAATATAGCCATAAGTCGGCGACTTTGGATCAGCATCTATAGGTCCAAAAGATCCAATTCCAATTGCTTCTACCTCATACCGTTCAAAGAATTTACAAACCTTTTCCATTGTTTTCTCAGGTGTTTCAGTTGGAAATTGATCACGCTTTTCAATTTTACCTTCTCTGCTTCCAACAGCACAGACAAATTTTGTTCCGCCGGCTTCAACGGCACCCAGCAAATGTTTCATCATAATACCTCCCTTATTAAAATTTATATATCTTTTCTTCTCTGCGGCAAAGTTAACTTCTCTTTATATCCCTGTAAATGAGCATCAAAACTCAAAATCATAATACTTCCTATAGCAGGTATCTCATCTTTTGCTGTCTTTTCTAAGTACTTGGAAAATCGTGTGACTTTTTCTCTTCTAATATTTCCATTGGAAATATGTGCTATGTCATTTCCAGTTTCTATTATTGTAGCTAATGGAAGTATTAACGTATCTTCTTCACTTTCAATCAATAATTTTTATATTCATTTACTTATCCCTCCAACCATGAATAATCTTTATTTCTACTTTTATCTTTTATACTCTTCAAGACTTCATTATTTACTACAAGATCTCCTAAGCTTCCTTTAGCTAATAACTTAGGATATCTATTTATATCTATAAATTGAACAAACTCACTTCCACCGTTATCTTCATTTTTATTATACTATAATAACATGATAGCCTAATTTAAAAAACATTGGAAATATCACCTATGATATACAGTAATATTTCCAATGTTAAAGAATTACATACAGCCAGGCAATTTTTTATGGACTAAACAAATTGATTTCTCCACGGTTCAATTTCAGAATACAATTTAGCCTTGCCTACTGCATTAAATAACTTGTTTTTATGGTGTACCACTTTTTTAGCTTCTGCTATACACGATGGGAAAAGATTATTTGGATCCCATCCCTCATCCTCTCTCAAAACTTTCCTTGCCTGTTTGAAAAAAGCATATTTATAATCGGAAGAGATGTTGACTTTTGATATACCCGTTCTGACGGCTTCTGCAATCTGCTCATCCGGATTTGACGAACCACCATGAAGTACAAGCGGAATATGTACAACATTCAGTATTTCCTTGAGAATATCTATACGTATTTTAGGAGTGACATCTGAAGGATAAATTCCATGAGCAGTTCCAATTCCCACAGCAAGTGTGTCAACGCCTGTCTCTTCAACGAATTTTACGGCATCCTCGGGCTGTGTATAAATACCATTTTGCAAATGCTCTTTAATATGATTCCCCGTCTGTCCTATGGTTCCAAGTTCTCCTTCAACTGAAACTCCAACAAAATGACACATTTCAACGGTTTTTTTAGTAATTGCCACATTTGACTCCCAGGACTCGAGAGAGCCATCTATCATAACCGAACTGAAACCGTCATGAATTGCACGTGCAACATTTTTAATGGTATCTCCATGGTCAAGATGGAGTACAAATGGGACCCTGTTGCCTTTTATTCTCTGAAGTACATATGAAAAAAAGTCATCTTTTGCATATGCAAGCTCCTCAGGATGTACAGCTATTATACCAGGTGCATCATCGGCCTCGCATTGTTCAACTGCGGACTTTAACAGCTCCGCGTTGGAAACATTGTATGCTCCTACAGCAAAATGATTTTCTTTGGCTACAGACATCATTATTTTTCTAGATCTTTTTTCCATTTTATCCATCACCCTCCGGCTACATTTTCATTATATCATCTACAAAAGAAAACGCTTACTGAATTTTGTCCCATGGCAAAATACATTTTTATAAAATTGATTTAATTATAAAGCAAGCTAATGATATAATAAACTAAAAGGGAGGGAAACATATGCCAAAACTACCAGGCAGACATTTTACAATATTACTTTGCATAGGTATCATCCTTGGTACTCTTCAAGTAATACCGAACTATGCGATGGCAAAGTCTTCAAACAGCAATTACAACATATCAAAAACCAATATTCAAGCCGACAGCGTATATCCTTTTAAAAGTGGTATTGCAAAAATACAAAAAGACAATCTCTATGGTCTTATAGATACAAAAGGAAATTTAATAATAGAACCCCAGTTTACTTCCATAGGAGACTTTAAAGACGGATATGCAAAAGTATCAAAAGGTTCCAAGGTTGGTATAATAGACAAAAGCGGGAGAACAATCATAAAACCAATATACGATGATATATCCTACTTTCCAAAAGATAACGCAGCCGCTGTAAAAATTGATTCAAAATGGCAGATTGCAGATAAAAACGGCACAATTCTATCAAACTTGAAATTTGACTTTATATACGGCTTCAATGATGGATTCATGAAAGTAAGACAAAACAACAAATACGGATTTGTGGACAAACAAGGCAGCATGTTTCTAAATTGTGATTTTTCTGATGCCTCGGACTTCAAAGACGGTCATGCCGTTGTAAAGAAACAAAGCACCTGGAACATCGTGGACGAAAAGGGCAATCTTACAGTTACAGACTTTCAAGAAATGAAACAGCCGTCCGGCAGTTTGATACCCGCAGAAAGAAACGGTAAATGGGGGCTTTCAAATACAAAAGGAAAACTCGTACTTGAAGCAAAGTACGATGACATATCCTTCTTGAACAATAATCTCCTAAAAATAAAAAAGTCAGGTGAATTTGGAATTACAGACTATTCTGGGAAGGAAATACTCAGCCCCCAATTTGACAGCGTAATCCCTGCAAATTCCGGTATGTCGCTCATATCTAAAAATGGAAATTACGGGATGGTAGACTCATCGGGAAAAATTATAATACAGCCAATATACGATTGGATAGACAATTACAGTGAAGACAAGACAATAGTAACCCAGAAGGATGCCTATGGTTTTAAAAATACTTCTGGAGACATAAAAATGAAATCCAGTTTTGAAAAGATATATGCTTTCCATGAAGGACTGGCCGAAATAAAGGAAAATGGGAAATATGGTTTTATTGATGAGAACGGGAAGGTAGTAGTGGAACCAAAATTCGATTCCGCAGAAAACTTTACAGAAGGCTCATCCGTAGTCAGAAAAGATGAGGGCTCAAGAGGTGACAATGACGATATAAAGTGGAAATATATAGACAGGCTTGGTTCAACTTTGATAAACAATGATTTCGACTACGCAACAAGTTTCAACAACGGATATGCACTTGCTATAGAGGACGGTAAATGTTCGATAATAAAAAATACCAGTATCCAGACTTTAAACGAAAAAACTACAAAAGACATTTATAAAGTGTGGAAGGTCAAATTCAACAGTCCTCTTAAAGACAAAACCGAAAAGGACAAAGACGACAATGTAACAGAAAGCATAGACATGTCAATGAGAAACAATATAGAAGTATCGGACGAGAATGGAAATATCCAAAATGTATCCTTCAAATTCGAAACTCCAAGTACCATATTAATAGAACCTCCCTACGGCGGTTATGATAAAGATATGGAATATACAATAACCATACTCGACAATATAGAAAATAAATCTGGAGATAAGCTTACCTCCAATATAACAAAAATGAATTTCAAGGTAATACCTTGAAATTCATTTTTCATTTTTACTTTACCAAATACCCACCGTCAACTGGTATAATAGCTCCACCAAGGTAATCACTTGCGTGGGATGAGAGGAAAATACATGTACCTTTCATGTCGTCACCGGTTCCCCATCTGTGTGCCGGAATTCTATCAGTAATTTCCTTGTACCTTGGATTACTCTTGTCAAGAAGAGCTTCATTCATTTTAGTTGCCATATATCCAGGTGCAATGGCATTTATATTTATTCCCCTTGAAATCCAGTCATTACTCATTTCTTTTGTCATTTGTGTAACTCCACCTTTTGCTGCCGAATATGCCGGAACTGTCTGACCTCCAAAGAATGAAACCATTGACGCTATGGTAATAATCTTACCATATTTCTTTTTAAGCATTATCTTTGCAGCTTCCTGGCACAGTATAAAAACGGAATTAAGATTTACATTCAAAACAGCGTCCCATTCTTCCACAGGAAACAATTCTGCACTATATCTCCTCTGAATACCATGAGCTGTAACAAGTATGTCAAGATCTCCTCCTAGTTTTTCCACACATTCATTGAAAACATCATACACTTGATCTCTATACTCAAAATTCCCTTTTATACCATGGCACTTGAATCCTCTGTCACAAAATTTTTCTGCTACGGAGTATACTTTCTCTGAAGTTCCCACAATTGCAACTTCGCATCCTGCTTCCATAAGTCCCTCGGCCATTCCATATCCAAGACCTCTTGTTCCTCCTGTAACAATTGCCTTCTTACCCTTTATGTCAAATAAATTCATATCATTACTTCCCTTCCATAAATTTAATTAGATCTTTAATCAAACAATATTACTATTTTCTTAACTTGTGGATCTGGATTCTGAATCAAATCAAAAACTTTTTCTATCTCACTAAATTTCACAAATGTTGTAGCAATACCCTCTAGATTAAAATCACCATTCTCCATATGCTCTATAGTAGGTTCAAACTGATAGCATGACATTCTGGATCCAATAATGTCAAGTTCCCTTTGATTTATCATAGCTTGTGTTATTTGTTCAGGTTTATCCACAAATCCCATTGGAACAACCCTGCCGGCATTTCTAACTATTCCAGGCTGCATAATAAGTGTAAGAGACCCTTGAAAACATGCTGAATCAAAAGCTATGCTAACTCCTTTTCCATGCGTTATTTCCCTGATTCTTTCAACGATATCCTCATTTTTAGAATTAATTGTATAATCTGCTCCATACATTTTGGCTCTTTCAAGAGAATCGTCGTTTACATCACAGCATATTACTGTTTTACAACCTTTAGCTTTGCATGTTTGAAGAATAATTGACCCAATTGTTCCGGTGCCAAGTATAAATACAACGTCATCTTTAACCACACGTCCCCTGTTTGTACAATGTGCTCCTATGGCAAAAGGTTCTACAAGTGCAGCATCTTTCCAAGGTACCTTGTTTGATATTTTATAAACCTCATCCTGAGGGACTGTAAAATATTCTCTCCAACCTCCCTCAGCTCCACCTGAACCTCTGACTTTGACACTTTCGCACACATTTTTTCTTCCTATTTTGCATTGATAACACTCTCCGCAAGTTGAAATCAAATCAACGATTACATGGTCTCCAACCTTTACATTTGTTACTTTGCTGCCAATTGCCGATACAATTCCTGCATTTTCATGGCCTGGTATTCTTGGATATGTTGAACATGGATTGGTACCATTATATAGATGAAAATCACTTCCGCAAACACCTGCCGACTTCATTTTCACTAAAACATCATATTCATTTGTGACTTTTGGTGTAGGAACCTCCCTTATTTCATATTTATGAGGATTTAAAACAATTACTTCTTTCATTGATATATCACTCCTTTTTTATTATTTATCTTACCCTTTACGGGACAATTCACTGTTCTGCAAACTTATTTTGACTTTTTCTAAACTCTTTCAAATCAATAGGTTCAAGCTTATCCACAACAATCATGAAAAGTATTGCACCTATAAATGAAACTGCAGAGATATAATATATAGCAGCATGAAAATTATTTGTCTTCTCAAGTAAAGATCCAAAAACTATAGGAGTTATTATTCCTGATAAGTTTCCAAATAAATTGAGTATTGCTCCAACTGTACCCATTATGTTTTTTGGTATTATATCACTCATGGCAACCCATCCTAAATTTGATGCCGCATTGGCGAAAAACGCTACAGACAAGATAGTAATTGCTATTACAGGTGAACTTTCGAAGAAGTTTGTCAGGCATAATACTGATGATATGAGCATTCCAACTATCATCGGACATTTCCTTGAAAAAGTTGTACTCTTTCCCTTCTTTAATAAAGAATCGCTTATAGTTCCTCCCATGAGCACTCCTGCCATAGCCATAAGATACGGAGCACAAGCTATAATTCCAGCCTTGTTTATAGAAAGGTGGAGACCTTTCTGAAGGTACACAATGAACCATGTGAGGAAAAAATAAAGCGTTGAAGATGCAGCAAACTGTGCAATAAAAATGCCCCATACCCTTCTCTGTTTTATAACATATTTTATTTCTGCAAATGTAACCTTCTCTGCATTTTTCTCTGTACTATCAACGTCAGGATTATACCCTCCATTATTTTTTATATAATCAAGTTCAAGGTCGTTTACTTTTGTGCTCTCCTTTGGATCTCTATAAAATGTGTACCATACAAATCCATAAATAACGGCAATTCCTCCTGAGAAGTAAAATACTGACTGCCATCCAAAACTTGTTATCATAATAGACAAAACCGGTGTAAATATAGCAAGTCCTATATACTGTGCCGAAGAATACGTGCTTATAGCTCTTGCACGCTCTTTATTTGGAAACCAAAGAGATGCTATTTTAGTATTGCTTGGATATGCAGGTGCCTCTGATACCCCAATCAATACACGACAAAGTATTAGAAATGCAAATGAAGCCGCCGTAGTAGTAAAAATCTGATGGGAACTAAAACCCATTACAAAAGTGAATATTCCCCAGAAAACAAGTGCCACTGCATACAATATCCTTGGTCCCAATTTATCAAGAAGCACTCCTACCGGCAACTGTGCAATAGTATATGACCATGTGAAGGCAGAGAATAGTATTCCAAGCTGCGTGGAAGTCAGTTTAAATTGACTTTGAATTGAAGATCCACTAACTGATAAATTTGCCCTATCCATATAATTGATAGCAACAGCAATAAACAAAAGCATTAATACAAACAATCTAACTTTAGTAGGTCTTTTTTTAATTTCCATATTTCAACCCCCGATTTCTTAAACGTTTTCTCAATTCTTATTCGATGTACTTTATTGTATAAAGCCTTACACAATAAAGTACTAATTCACAGTATCATGGTGTCTGCAGTGTACCATCAATTTTTCTAGTCTGAGTCCATGTTGTTACATTATTTTCACATGGATACTTAAGAGCAGCCTTTTCATCAATATCTATTCCAAGACCAGGCTTGTCATTTGCATACACATACCCTTTTTTGTATTCCGGCAGTCCCTGGAAAACTTCAAGCAGTGCATCCTTCGGTCCCTTTAATTTCTGGATGACCGAATTAGGCGGTTCTGTACCGGACCATTCTTGGATTCCGAAGTTGTGGGATGCAATATCCAAATGAATATTTGCTGCATGTCCAACAGGAGACATATCTCCAGGACCATGCCATACTGTTTTTACTCCAAATTCTTCTGCAAATATTTGCAGTTTTCTCGCTGCTGTAATTCCTCCAATTTGACTTATATGTACTCGAATATAATCTATAAGCCTGTTTGAAATCAAGTATTTCCACTCTGAAGGATTATTAAACAGTTCTCCCTGAGCCAGTGGAATTGACGTATGGTGTCGAAGTTGTTTTATCCATTCAATTTGTTCCAGTGAAACAGCATCTTCAAGAAAGAAAAGCTTGAATGGTTCAAGTTCCTTTGCAAATCTTATGGCTTCAATAGGGCTGATTCTTTCATGAACATCATGACAAAGTTCCACATCAAATCCCACTTTGCTTCGTACATCTTCAAATAATTTCACGGTATCCCTCATATATTTACCGCTGTCTACATATATTCCATCTGGTGAACCTGCAGGTGAGTTTGAAGGAGCTTTGCCGTATCCATATCCTACACCACCATAACCTCCTGATTGACATCGAATATGTGTAATTCCCTGTTCCATATATTTCTCAATATTCTCACATATTTCGCTAATATCCCTTCCATCAGCATGTCGATATATTGGTACACCTTCCCTGCACTTACCGCCAAGTAATTCATAAAGCGGCATGTTGGCCATTTTACCCTTTATATCCCAAAGAGCCATATCAATTGCTGAAATCGCATTGTTCTCAGCAGGCCCATTTCTCCAATATGCGTTATAATGCATTAAATGCCACAAGTCCTCGATATTTGATACATTCCTGCCAACTATAAGAGGTTTTATATACTCTTCAATCAAACATTTTACCGCCAAATGCCTATATGCAAATGTTCCACAACCAAGGCCATATAATCCATCATCTGTTGTTTCAACTTTAACCACCATCAGGTTGATTCCTTCCGGGGCTGTACAAATAACCTTTACATCTTTAATTCTTACTGACATGACAACCTCCCTTATTCGTTTTCATTATTATAGCATCTTGAAAGACGTCTGACAAGTTGTTTTTTTTAAAGGCTAAAAATTATACAACCATTAATCAAACTTGCTTTTTAATACATCAATAGCCTTTTGCAAATGTTCATGCATTAATTTTTTAGCTTTCTTTGCATTTTTCACTTTCAAGGACTTTATAATTTCCACATGATAAAAAATTCCATCCTGATATCCAAATATCTCATTCAACTGCTTGTGGTTTTCAATGGTCTGCTCAAAAACTTCCCTCATACATTTTTTAATTAACGGATTATGTGACGCATTGCATATTTCTTCATGAAACAATATATCATATTTAACAAATTTATCCGGATTTCCAACGTTGATTTTCATATTGTCAACATATAATTTTAGATTGTCCATATTTTCACTAGTTGCATTTAAAGCAGCCAGATAACAACTTTCCGGTTCTACAATATTTCTAAATTCCAATACTTTGTTTAGATTGGAACAGTCATATTCATCTATAACATTAAGTCCTTCTCCAAAGACCCTTAAATCATTTGATTCCAAAAAAGTACCTTTTCCATGAACACTTTTTAATATACCAAGTGCAACAAATTGCTGTATAGCAACATGAACACTTGCCCTGCTTACTCCTAAAATTTCTGTAAGTTTATTTTCGGAAGGTATTTTTTCACCCACAATCCAATTGTTGTTTTTAATATTATCCTGCATATACCCTATTATCTCCTGTATTACATTACTTTTTTTTATCATGGAATACCAACCTCTTCCTTTGTATATTATCCAACCAAGTAATTATATAATAACACAAAAAGAGAACTGTAAAAATACAGTTCTCTTCGAGTTCTCCAGAATTAAATGTTACTTAATACTTATATTTGCCACATTTTTATTATTTTTAACTGCCATAACATATACAGGCATGTTTTTATACTCTTCTTTTAATTCTTTTGCATATTTATTTGCAAGAGCTTTTGCATCGGAGTCACTGGAACTTTCTTTTACAACCATTGTCGCTATAACTTTTTTGTCTTTAACATACACTTTTCCATTCAAAAGTATCTTTTCTTTTTTAAGTTCCTTGGTCTTGTCCTCGTTAATGGTTATATGTTCCTCTTTATTTTCCTTCGCAATCTGCGCTTTTTCTTCTGCATTTTTCACATAAGTTTTATGTCCAAAATAACCTGCAAAACATGCAATAATCACCAAAATTGCTACTATTATCCCGATTTTTTTAGATTTGGCTTTCACCTTCAACACTCTCCCTATAAAAAGTTAAAATCAATTACAACTAATTTTAACACATATATATTTTTTTTATAGAGGTATGCTGTATTCTTAATAAATTTTTAAACTCTTCATCTATTTTGTAAGATCGTAGGCAAATTTATGAGCTGCCACCATGTAATTGTTTTTTGCATCTTTCAAACTTATGTTTTCACTGTCAAGGGAAAGCTTTGCCGAATCTGCATCAAGCTGGACAGCAGTGCCCTGCTTTACTTTTTCAAGTATAGTATTGTAATTTGACTTAGCACTTTCAACCTTTGCATTTTCCGTAGTTACATTGTCTTCAAGATTCTTTAGATTGTAATAGCTGTTCCACAAATTTATTTTTGTATTTAATTCCGTATCCTTGAGACTTGACTGCAGATTTTCTACATTAAGTCCTGCATTTACTTCACCTGTTGCATCATTGTAGGAATACTGCTTGTATATGCTTTCCTGAAGCTCTGCAATTTCAATATTCTTGTTTATTTTTTCTATATTATAGCTGTTCTTGACGGAGGTTTCAATTTTTCCATTCATATCTGAATCATCGTACTTTGAATATGCGATATCTGCAGGAAGCAAGGTAAGATTGCTGTCAATATCCATATTTATAGCCTGCTTTATGCTCAAAACATCTTCCTGAAGCTTGGCTTTTGGAGAATTAAGTGATGCCTGAAGCTGACTTCTCTGGACATTCAAGCTGTCAAGCGCACTGCTTGTTGCAACTCCATTTTTTATTTTTATCTTTACCTGTTCAATCTGTGCGTCCACATTCTTTATCTGATTGTTTATGACATCTATCTTGTCCTGACAGGAAAGTGCATCCATATACTGCTGTTCTGTAGAGAACTTAAGTGTATTTACAAGCGTGTCCCTGTCATTTTTGGCATCTTTTATGTTTTGTTCGTCACTTTTCGGGAGAACGTCTGTCTGAAGTTTTATGCTTGCATACTGTCCTCTCGGATAATTTGCCTCGGAGGTACCGCTGTTTTCTATAAGCTTCGCATTCATATTATCCCTGTCAAATTGCTTCTGGTAAAGTGATATCTTCTGATCATCGGCTTTTACCTGAATATTATTTTTTTCTATATATGAAAGCACCTGATCAAGATTCAGTGTCTGGCTTCCTATTATAGACGGCCCATTACTTTCCGCAGTACTGGATGCAGCAAAGCATGTTGCATTTATACCGAATGTCAAAACAACTGCAATTATTGCACCTAATCCTTTTTTCATATTTACCCTCCCAAACTTTAATTGATTTTTGATGTATCGTATCCTATATCACATGCCTGGCCAAGCTTGTACTGTGCCAGCCATATATCCCTCTCGGCTGATTTAAGAGTATTTTGCGATGTTTTAAGTTTTATAGCCTCGTCTTCAAGGTCAAGTTTGCTTAAAACTCCCACATTATACTTCAAAAGTGCAGTATTGTAGTTCTTTTTATCAAGCTCAAGTGCATCCTTTTTTGAATTTAGAGTCTTCACCTTAATCTGAAGATCATTATATAAGCTATTTACCTCGGAAGTTATATTGGCCTTTTGAATTTCAACACTGTCTATGGCATTATCCCACTTGGCTTTTGCAAGCCTGTTTGGAACAGACTGCTTGTCCGGAAACACTCCGTCTGCAACTTCATATTCAAATTTTTGAAGCTTTACATTTTCCTGCCCTACAACAATCTCAGTCCTCTTTGAAAGAGCATCATTCAAATATTCCTTGTAGCTTCTTATGTATGGATCTTCAGTAAGCTTGTCTCTTAAAAGAACATCATATTTCTCGGACAAATCCACACCAAGGGTTTTGTTCATATTTACAACATCCATGTCATAGGCTCTCTGTGCACTGTCAAGCACGGACTTTTGGGAATAATATTCTGCTTCAGCCTGCTTTTGCTGTGCAGGAGATATAGTCCCAATCTCCAGTTTGACTTTTGCACTGTTATACTTGTCTTTTGCATTGTCAAACTTTTGTTTTGCAAGATCAAGTGCATCTTTATCGTCAACAAGTCCAGTATACTGATTATATGCAGAAAGCTTGACTTCATTTTCAGCTACGGATTTCATCTTGGTATATTTGTATTCATTAAACTTATCTTCTTTTGGGGGATTTGCTATTCCCTGCATAAGTGAAAGTATAGTATACTTATCAAGATTAGGCTCGTCAAGCTGATCTCCATAATCCGCTGTCTTTTTCATATCGGAATCATATGTGTTTTGAGCCTGCTTTATTGATATATCTATACTCTTTATCTTGTACGAATTTACTATTGTGGAATCAATGGAGCTGTCTATATCAAGAGTTTTTCCACTTGCAAAGGCCACCGTACTTGAAGAAAGCGCAATAAACATAGCTGCCGCTGTTATTTTTAACTTGTTCATATTTCCCTCCTTCTTCTTAATAAATTGTTTCTATACTAACATTTACATCATAATTTTATCATAAACTTCACATTATTTCTATAAAGCATAGAAAATACACTAATTTGTTTTTTTCTTCCTTCTAAACCTGCTTTTAAAATTGTTAAGCATGACATATATAACAGGTACAAAGAATAGTGTGAGCAGGGTTGATGTAATAAGTCCTCCTATAATTGCAAAAGCCATAGGTGCACGAAGTTCCGAACCGGAACCATTTGCAAGAGCTGTTGGAAGCATTCCAAAGATCATTGCAAGTGTAGTCATTATAATAGGTCTGAGTCTTGTTCTTCCAGCTTCTACAAGAGCATCTTTCAAATCCATTCCCTCTCCATAGTTTTTCTTTGCAAAATCAATTAGCAGAATTCCGTTCTTTGTAACAAGTCCCATAAGCATTATGACACCTATCATGGACATCATGTCAAGCTCCTTGCCTCCAATGAAAAGTCCCAAAACTGCTCCTATGATGGCAAGCGGCAGTGATAAAAGTATTGCAAATGGATCTACGAAACTTTCAAACTGGGCTGCAATTACCAAAAATACAAACAATATTCCCATGCCAAGTGCAGTGACAAGTCCGCTCATACCATCAGCCATCTGTTCCTGGCTTCCACCTGACGAAATCTCTATGCCATCCGGTATCTTGGCATTTTCCTCGATTCCCTCATTAAACAGTTTTTGAAACTTACCCTGGGAAATACCTGTATAGTTTCCCGTCAGCTGAATTTCCCTCTGCCTGTCATATCTGTTTATGGTAGATGAGGATGTTGTAAATACCTTTTTTGAAATCTGATCTAAAGGTATCATACTGCCACTTGTACTCGGTACATATATTCCATCGAGACTGTCAAGATTCTTCTTATCCGAATCTCTTAGCTGAACTCTTATATCATATCTGTCCTTGCTTGTCTGGTATTGTCCCACTACAGTTCCATTGAACAATGTTGTAAGCGTACTTGAAATTGCATCCGGTGAAACTCCAAGGTCCGCCGCCTTGTCTCTGTCAACTTCAAAATCCACCTCTGGTTTTCCAGCCTTGTAACTAAGTGCAACATCTACAGCTCCCTGAGTGTTTTTCATTACTCTTTCCGCTTTTCTTGCATATTCCTCAAGCTTGTCAAAATTATTTCCCTTTATGTGATACTGAGCTCCTTTTCCTGAAATAAACCCTCCTCCGGTAACTACTGAAATATTTATACCCGGAATACTTTGAAGCTTATCTCTCATGCTGTCTTCTATTTCATCTATACTCTGCTTTCTATCCTGCTTGTCGGAGAGTTTCACAAATACAGATGCCTTGTTCTGGGTAACCGTGGAATAGGTATACTTCACTTCCTTGTTGCTTTTAATAATTTTCTCCATGTTGTAGGTAACATCGGAGGCATTATCAAGGCTCGAGCCGGAATCAAGATCCGCTTCTATTTCAATCTCTCCAGTATCTCCCGTAGCAATAAAACCACTATTGAGTTTAGTCGCAAGTCCTATACTTCCAACCAGCATTAAAAGAGGTATCACTACTACAAGCAGCCTGTGTTCAAGTGCAACTTTAAGAAACTTTGCATAAGCCTCGGATACTCTGTCGAAAAACTCATTAAATTTGTCCAGTAATCCTCCAACTAAAGGTATCTTCTTTTCCTCTCCATTCAAATACTTGGAAGACATAAGTGGTACCAAAGTAAAGGCGACAAACAGCGATATGAGAACACTCGCAGAAACAGTAAGTCCAAACTGCACAAGAAATTTTCCTATAAGACCATTTATCATGGCAATAGGCAGAAATACAGCTACAAGTGCAAAGGTAGTCGCCATAACTGCGAGTCCAATTTCCGCCGTACCGTCTTTAGCCGCCTGAAGCACATCCTTGCCCATATTTAAATGACGCACAATATTTTCAATAACAACTATGGCATCATCTATTAAAAGTCCTACTGCAATGGAAAGTGCCATCAAAGATACAGTATTAAGCGAGAAGTTCATAAGCTTCATCATAGAAAAAGTTGAAATTATGGATACAGGTATTGTAATACCCGAAATTGCAGTACTTGCAATATTTCTGAGGAATAGGAAAACTACAACTACAGCCAGTATACATCCTTCAACCAATGTCTTCTGTACATCTTTTACAGAATCACGTATGGATGTTGAGTTATCACGCACAAGTTCAACTTTTACCCCTTTTGGCAAACTTTTTTCAATCTTCGAAAGACTGTTTTTTATATTGTCGGCCACGTCAACAGTATTCGAACCCGACTGTTTCAAAACATCGATACCTATTGCCTCTCTGCCATTGTAAAAGGATAAGCTGTCCATTTCCTTGCTTCCATCTTCAATGCTTGCAATATCCCCCAGTTTTATATTGGTACCATTTCTATTGGCGATAAGTATGTTTGAAAAGTCTTTAATATCTTTTACCGTGGAATCTGTTTTAAGCGATATGTCCGTATCCGAAGCTGATATTTTACCGTTTGAAGCATCTATATTGTCACTGCTTAATCCTTTTGTTATTTCCTGTACGGTTATACCATATTCATTGATTTTATCCTTATCCAGCTTGAAGTGTATTTCACGTTCGTGCTCACCATATGTATTGACTCCACCAACGCCACTTATAGTTTGAATCTTTTTTACAATGTCATCATCTACAAGCTCTGACATGCTTTTCCCGGACATTGAACCTGTAACTGCAAGAGAAACTATAGGCTGGGCAGCTGAATCATACTTTGAAACAACAGGCTCAGTAATATTTGTAGGCAAAGTTCCACGAATATTTGACAATTTGTCTTTTACATCCTGAACAGCCTCAGCGGAGGATTTACTGAGTTTAAATATAATAGTCGTATTTGAAACTCCCTGAGTTATAGTGGAACTTATGTGATCTACTCCCGATATTTGTCCTACGGCATCCTCAACCTTCTTTGTAACCTTGGATTCTATCTGGTCAGGCGCTGCTCCATTTTCAACTATAGTTATAGATACAGCCGGAGTATCAACATCCGGAAACTGATCAACCGACATACTTGTATAACTGACAACACCAAGTGTCAGCAGGACTATAATTATTACTGTAGCAAATACTGGCCTTTTTAAACTAAAATTTGTTAAAAACATAACTGTACTGCCTCCCTTATTTTGCCGCCGATTTTACTGCATCACCATCTTGCAGTGTATCCACATTGGTGCAGATTACACTGTCGCCGATTTTAAGTCCGGATTTTATTTCAATGTTGTCCTTGTCAAAATTTCCTATGGTCACACTCTTCTTAGTAGCAATACCGTTATTATCCACAAACACATAATAAGCTCCATCAGTACCTGCTATAGCCTTAACAGGAACTGTAACAGCTTCTTTGCTGTTATTTGTCGGAACTTCAACATTTCCAAAAACACCAGGCTTTAATTTTCCTTCTTTATTGTCAATTTGAACCTTGCACTTAAACGACCTGGACGTTGGATTTGCAGCCCCGTCGATACTGTGTATTATACCTTCATATTTATTCTTTTTGTCGCCATTCAAATCGAAGACTACCTTTGTTCCAACTTTTGCATAGCTTAAATCACTCTGAGTTAAATTTATATCTGCATATATCGGCGAGACGGTATAAATTTTCCCGAGTACCGTACCGGGACTTATGTATTGCCCTACATTAACGGCTTTTCCAGTTATGACTCCACCAGTTGGTGCGGTTATGACCGTATTTGAAAGAGATTCTTTCAAATTATCAAGATTTGTCTGTGCAGTCTGTATATTTGCCTGCTGGGTTTCAATTGAACTGTTTGACGCATCAGCACTTGCCTGTGCCGACTCGAGAGCACTTTTTGCTGTTTTAAGCTGTGCATCCGCATTTTCCAAATCCTGCTTTGTAGCAGCTCCACCATTGTAAAGCGCCTTTACTCTGTTGTAATTGTTCTGGGCTGTATTCAAATCAATTCTAGGCTTGTTTACTTGAAGCTGTGAAGACGATGCCGTACTTCTAGCTGCCTTCAACTGTGCCTGTGCTGCCTCAACCTGGGCTTCAGCAGACTTTATGTTGTTTTGAATGTCCGTGGAGTCAATCTTTACAAGTGCTTGTCCTGCAGACACAGTCTGTCCATCATTAAAGGAAACCTGAATTACCTTGCCTGCTATCTTGCTGCTTATATCCCCCTCCTGTGACTGTTCAAGACTGGCATCAAAAACTTTTGTAGATGAAACCTTGCCCATGTCTACTTTTGTCTCTTCAACTGAAGTTGCAGTGGAATTTGCAGACAACTTCTTTTCAGTCTTTCCGCCGCCTGCCACACTAAGTACAACTACTCCTACTACAAGAATAGATAGAATAATATATCTGCTTTTCTTGTTTTTAGCAAGTTTTTTTGTCAAAAAAAATAATTTGTCTTTTAAAGCGAGTAATTTTTCCCTTATGTTCATTCTTGAATCTCCTTTTTTATATGTAAATTTATTGAACGATCAGTGAATTATAGTGTTTTAATAAAAACTAGATTTAAAAATCTAGTTTTTCCATGAATCTATAGTAAAATGAATTAGTCTTTTCATGTAATCATAACTATTTTCCTTTGGAATGTTTTCAAGAAGAAAATTCATAATCAAAACACTTGACACTGTTGCCATAATCTGATGAGTTGCCATATCAAATTCAAGCTCTTTTATCTCTCCAATTTCCACCCTGTGCCTTAAAAATTTGTTCAATTCAGACCATGCCTTCCCAAAGGACTTTCTAAGAAGCTCTTTTATCTCTTCTCCCAGAAGTTCTTTTTCCCTTGCCATTATTACAATAAAATCACTGTCAAATTTAAAATTAGCCTTCAAACTTTCACAAAAACACATCATAACCTCGTCAAGAGGCATCGTATCATCTACAGAATCCACAATATCATTTGAGTGCTGGCTTACTATTTCACAGCCTTCCCTGCATATGGTATGCAGGATTTCAAGCTTTCCTTCAGGGAAATAGTGGTAAATAAGTCCATCTGCCATACCTATACTTTGGGTAATCGCTCTTACAGGGGTGTTGTAATATCCATTTTTTGCGAATAATTTTTTGGCAGATTCCAGTATTTGTTTCTTTCTTTCAATAGCTTTCAAATCTCTACCTGTCAATTTTTTCCCATTAGCGTTCATAGTTTCCTCCACATTATTGAGCAAATGATCAATAATACAATTTTAATATTATTTTGTGTTAAAGTCAACATATCCATGCCCCTTTCATACATGAAACTGCAACGTTTTGAAGTAAAAAAGCCGCCGAATGAGCAGCTTAATTTTTATATGATTTAAAATCCTTTAACCTCTCTAAAAACTCCCTGATTCAAAAGTTTTATTGAACCATCATCAAAATATACATATACTTTATAATCTTCAGTAGGTATTACTTGTATAACTTCGGGAAAATATTCCATACAAACACTTCCTTTACATACAATTAACTAACTTAATTACATCATATTATAGCAGATGAAATTATACTTGATATTGTAGATGGAATAAATTCTACAAGCAGAGCAGATATGACAATAAAAACAACGACCACCGATATAGAAATCAAAAACAAAACATGGTCTTCCGAAATTTCCAGAACTTCTCCTGCAATCATATTAAAACATACAATGGAAGCTGTTACACCAAACAACATAATTATAATTCCAAGTTGAGTGGAAAAGTATGATGAAATTATTGAAAAACATTCAAAATACAAATATGGAAAAACCATTATAATCGCTATCTTGTAACACTTAAAAACATCAATTTTGGATTTGGAAACCAGTTTATTTATAATACAGACAATCAGAAAAACAACTGCTATGGATGCCAAAATCATTATACAATTTTGAAAGAATATATATGCATATGGTATTTTTACATTTGATTTTATTTTGTTTATTTCTGAAATTAAATTACTTATATCGTTACTTGTAATATAAGAAACATAATCAGGATACATAGATGCAAAAACTTCATAAACTTTCTTCACAATGTTAATTATAATATCATTTATATTAAAAATTATTTCACTTGCTCTCCAAATACCAAACAATCCACTTAACACCACAGCAAACGCCGTAAGAATCAAGCTATCACCTTTTCCTCCGTTGTTCACAAAATTTTTAGCCGTCATAACCGGCTTCAAAAGCATATTTACCATAATACTTAAAGTTGACTTTTTTCCTGGAGTATCATCGTCCATTTTTTTAGCACCACAATTTGGACAATAAATATCTTCTTCTTCAAGTTTTGTACCACATTTAGAACAGTATTGCATAAGTTATCCCTCTTCACATATGTTTATTTTGCCGAAGACTCCATTCTTTCCGTAAGCTGATACGTCTTGATGGTATCATTGTATTGAAACTTATATGCAGTATGAAAAGTTTTAGTATTCGGTTTTGAATCCATCTCTGAATAATCTTCATTTATTTCATATACTTCCGTTGCATATACAGTTCCAGATTTACCATCAGGATTCATTTTATATGAGTTGACAACTGCCGAATCATACTTCTCATAAAAATGACTGTCTTGACCATAATATTTATCTATTCTATCCATCTGCTGTGTATAAAATTTGCTTCCAGGGTACATATAATTTACAAGCTGAGATTTATCACCATAAGTAAGTGTATTTGCAAGTGAAGAAGCATATCCAACTATCATTGCACTTATTTCATTTTTCTTTTCTTCCGGATCTTCTCCATCCTCTTCATAGTCAAAATAGACACTTGTATCACTATCTGAAAGTTTTGAAACAGAACTTTTTATTTTCTCACCATTATAATTCATTACTGCATATATATCGGCACCGGATGCAATAGGACCTATCCTATCACCTGAATTCACAGATTTTCCAGTGTCCCTGACATTTATATAAACTTCATTTTTCGTGTACTTGGAATTTACATCCAAATATATTCCATTAAGAACATTTACCTTTGTACTTGGTATTCCATTTTTTATAAAATCTACATTCACAGTATTGTCCATTTGTCCAAAAGCACCATTTGCCCTTCCTTCTATTTTATATGTTCCAGGGACATACGGTCCAAATTGCTTTGAAAAACTGCTGCTGTCTGTCTGAAGTTGTTTTTTATCGTTTATTAAAATGTCAGCTCCCTTTACAGTTGATGTAACTGTCAAAAACACAGGATTAAAAGTTACTTTGTATTTTGGAAAAAACAGCATGATATTTCCCACTTTTTTAATATATAAACTGGATTTTTTATTTACAATTCCACCATTTCTAATACTTAAAGCCTCAGTATTTAAGTTATTCATAATATCTGTAAATTCTGAAGGTGTAGTTTTGAAAGATTTAACAACTGGTTTCAAATTCTCTTCTGTCATTTTCAATCTGCTGTCGGAGGTATACATTACACCACTCAAACCTTGTATATCATTGCTGTTTACAGCATTTTGAAATTTGGATACACACCTAAAAGGATTGCTTAAGAATCTTCCAAGAAATACAAATCCAGTTGTGAAAACTACTAAAGCAATTACACATATAATTATTCTTCTTGATTTTAAATCAGTAAATAAACTTCTAATTCTTTCCGTGTCTAAAGATGAAGTTTGATCCATATCATCATTATTTGCAGTAGTCTCTGAATTTACATAGCTTTTTGATATTGAGTCATAACCGCAATTTGGACAAATATTGCCTTCATCTTCAATTTTTGTTCCACATTTAGTACAAAATTTCATAAAATCACCTCTGAATGCCTATATCAACATTTTTTTCTTTATTTGTAAGATATTCTACGAAATATTAATAATTCCTTCTTAAAATTCATAGTTTATTAATATTTTTGAAAAAACTAATGAACATAAAAAACAGATGCATTGTCCATTTTGAACAACACACCTGTTTTCAAATCTTAATAAACTTTATTTTGCAGTTACAGTGTATCCACTCAAGTCGTCGCTTGAAGGCGAATATGTAGTATAACCTGCATTATCATGTTTTTCACTTCTTACGCTTATGCTTGATGTGCTGCTGTTTGCAGAAACCTTTATTACATCTCCCTTGTCGAAGGCAGAAGTACTGAACCTGTAAACAACAGTTTTATCATCAACACTTACAGATGTAGGAGTCAATGTCTTTCCACTTGTTACATCTTCAAATACAAAATCGTCTATATAATCTCCGTGCAGAGCAGTATCTATGTCCTGATTGAACTCTACATTTACCGTATCGGTATTCGATGCACTTATTGCCTCAAAATCACCGGATCTTGTTACAGGAGGTATATATACTTTTGTAGAACCTGTCCTTATTCTGCGTCCTGCAGCATCTGTAGACCCATTGTTTACAACGCTGAAGTTAGTACTGTCTCCACAATCCTTTATACCCTTTATTTTATCTCCGTTTTTAACGCCGGATTTGTATATAAGTGTAACCTGGCTTCCATTTGCACTGCCGCCGTCAGGTTTATATCCGTCAATCCTGAAGTCATTCATGTCGAGGGAATCTATCGGAGTATCAAAAGAAACCGTTGCAACAAGGTCATTTCCGCTGAAGTTTATCTTTGCAGTACCTGATATTATTCCGGGTCCGTCACTGCTCGAGGTTTCTATATCACCTACATATCCAATATCAAGTGAGTTTCCATATTTGTCAGTTACATTTTGAACACCCATTTGAGCTACATCTCTTGCAGTAGTTCCATCTCCACCTATAGTATAACTTGAAGGGAATTCAATAGTTACGCTTTTGTCATCATAGGATGGCGTTATAATTGCTCCGCCTGGAAGATCTCTCATTTTGCCGGTTCCATCTCTGAAAAGGTAGTTGGATCTGTTCGATATTGAATCATCATCCATAGTTTTGCTGAAAAATACTGCAACTGCCTGGTCATTGTCGGATCTCTTTACTATTTCCGTTACCTTTACAGACTCATCATCTGTACCGGACAAATTAACGGTATAGGTATCAATTACATTTGGTTTTGCCTCTGTATCTATTATATTTTTCACAGTCAATTTGTAATCCGAACCTTTAAGCGCTCCGTCCTGGAACTTAAGTTCAAAAGTTCTGTTGTTGTTTCCATCTACTGTTATCGTATTTACATTATTAAGCTTGTAGCTTACGTCATTTCCATCTGAATCTTCAATTGTGTAGTTTCCAATATTTGTTGCAGTGCTTCTTAGTACATCTTTGCTGAATTTTATTCTTATAGTATCATTGTCCAAAATGCTTGCCGATGTTACCTCAGGTTTTTCACTGCTGCTTCCATAGTAAAGTGTCTTGGTTGTCTTCACTATATTGTTTCCGAAGGTATCTTCCACATCATCATCCACAAGGATTGTATTTGTTCCCTGATCCAGATCTCCACCCAAATTCTTTATCTTTACCACGCTGTCGCCGGAATCGGCATCAAAGGTCATATAAGACTTGTCTACATCTACAGTATCACCATTTATCTTGTAGTTGTCAGGATCAAGTGCAGTCTGAGTATCCATAGGCCTGTCGAATTTTATATAAAGAGTTCCTGCATTGTTGCTTGTTACACTTTCAACCTTCGGTGTCCCGGATTCCGCATTTACAGTAAAATTCTCCGACTCTCCCTTTATTGGAATGTTTGCCGCATTGTCAAACTTGCTTCCTGAAGTACCTGTCGGCATTGTAAAAGTATTCTGTCCTATAGGAAGAGGTGAATTAAAATAAAGATCCACTCCACTTGCCCAGTCGCCGCACTGATTTACAAGTTTTGTATAACTCTTATTGTAACCGTAGTTTGTAACACTTCTCTTGTTTATTTTCATGGATTTAAGGTCTGAATCCTGCATTCTTATTGCTTCGGAAAATCTTATCTCCAACTTATTTCCACCAATAGGAGTTACCGATTCTATAGAAGGCGCCCCTGTTGCATTAAAGGTAACATCCCTTTCATATTCCGTTATTCCCCTTGAGGAATCATCGCTTAAAACATTATCCTTTACTTTGAAGGTAACATCCTTACCCTGGGAAAATGGATTTCTAAATGTAAGTATAACTGTTCTTCCATCATCCTGAAGAGTCGCAGAAGCCTGGGTCTGAGCTTCTGAACCAAGCTGGCTTCCATCTATCTCATAATTTGCAGCCCTTTCAGCGGAGGTTTTATCGACTTTTGTATTGAAAACAACTTTTATCTGATTGAGTCCAACCGTACTTACGGAATTTACAGTATCACTTGTACCAACAATTCCATTTGCCGCATTTTCAATGTCAGATACAGTACTATCTGAAACAGCACCTTTTTCAGATAGTACATTAAGCTTTGAAGCAGACGATGCCTTTGACTTTATGTAATTTAACGCATTTGTAGTCTGTGTATCGCCATTTCCGTTTACAAGTACAAGAGGTGCAGATTTTATTCCTGCAATGGATGCAGATACAAGAGCATCTGCATATCTGCTTCCCGTTGCATTTGCCACATAAATGTTATCGGATTTCAAAGTGCTGTCAAAAGCCTTTAAAACATTCAAATTGGTTGCAAACCTGTCCGATCCACCATTTATTCTCTCCACTGCACCTACAGACTTGTAGGTTTCATCATTTACAAGATTATTTGTTCCAATTACAGTTACCTTTGAACTGTTTGATTTTACAAAATTTACAATAGGCGTCATTGCAGTCTTGTCATTTCCGCCTAAAAGAAGGATTTCACCTTTCGCAGAAGCTACAGGTGCCGCAGACAGTGCATCTGAAAATTCACTTCCACCTACCATCATTACATTTGAGGGATTCATGCCAAGGTCTACAAGTTTTTTGGCAACTAGGGAATTTGTTGCATATCTGTTTGCTCCACCAAGTTCTACAAGATTACAGCCGGAGCTTTTAAGCTGATTTCTTACAGCCTGCGATATTACTCCCGTTCCACCAACTATATAAACATTTTTTGCATTCAATTTACTTATTTCACTTTGCGTGTCACTGTTAAGGCTTGTCTTTCCAGTAAAAAGCACTGGTGCATCAAGCTGTTTTGAAAGGACTACTGCACTTATGGCATCTGAATAACTCTCACCTGAAACTAGAATTACATCCTCTGAGCTAGTCCAATTCGACTCTGCTGCAGATACTGCCATCTTGTAGACATCTTCCCCTTCTATTTTATTCATGCTTGCTGACGCCGCTGAAACCGTCGCTGCTGGAACAGCTGCCGACATAACAAGGGAAAATACAGCAGTTCCTCCCAGGGCACTTAAAACCTTTTTATTCATAAATATACTACCTCCAGTTTATTTTACATATATATGAATATTGTACCATAGATACACATTTCATAGGAAAAATTTTAATATAAAAAAAAGAACAACCACAAGGGCTGTCCTTTTTTATAAAATTACTTATTTAATAGTATAAGTAGCAGTTGTATATCCATTTTCTGCTGTTACAATAACTTTGTATCCAGCTACAACATTGCCACTAGTAACCTCAGTTTCTCCGTCTTCTTTAAATACTTTAACAGTATATTCTTTTCCAGTAGTTAAGTCAGCTTTAAAATCAGACACAACTGGAGTTGCTCCTTGTAAATCTATTGTCTTAGCAGAACTATCAACAGAATAAGTACTTGAAGCTAAAGCTGTACTATTACCCAAAGTACCATTTATTACTACGTCAATTCCATCTTTATCATCACTTGATGGTACATAGTATGCATATTTGTCATTTCCATCCTTCAGAGTAGAAATAGTATTCTTTCCTGAATTAAGATTAGGCTTAACAGTAATAGTTTTTCCTGCAACAAACTTTTTAGCATCCTCAGTCTTAAATGTAAACTTAACTGTATCATTATTCTCTCCTACAACCTCTACATCATCTGCATCTATTGTAGTTCCTGCAACATTAAAAGTAAAGCTTGAAGTAGTTACGCTATGACTGTCAATTGTAGTATCAAACTTAAGGTCAACTTCTGGAGTAGTTTCATTCTTTGCAAACCAAGTAGCTGAGTTAACAACTGTTCTAGGTGCTGCATTATAGAAATATGGATTTACTTCTGTTACCCCAGCACTAATTGGAGCACCTGTAACATCTTTAACATTACCAGAAGTTATAGTTAATGGAGCATTTACACCCTTACTCTTTATTGCATTAATTTTAGTATTTAAATCTTTTGAATCCTCAACTGCTGGTGCATCTGAAGCTGAGCCAGTTACATTCTTATCAGCATAGAAAGTAAGTGTTACAACACTTCCACTTGCTTTAGCCAAATCAGCTGCTTGACCTGCAACTTTGAAATCATCATAATGTCCAACCAAAGTATCAGTATCAATTGGTTTAGTGAAATTAACGTCTACTTTTAAGTCATCACCATCACCATTATCACTGTAGTAAACCTTCATTGAATTAGCTTTAACTGTTGCACCACTATTAGCTGCATCTATTATTTCTCCACCATAATTTCCTACTTCCAAAGCATTTCCATCATTATCCTTAATTCCAGTAGCATAGATAGCCTTTACTTGATTATCGTAAGAAGTTATTTTTTCATTATAAACACCTGTTTTAGTGTAATAAGTATAAGAAGAAGGTAATTTAATAGTTACACTCTTATTATCAGAACTTACTGAATCAATACTTGCATTACTTGGAAGTGGTTTTGTATCTCCACTCTTATTTTCATACTTATAATTGTCTATGTCGTTCAACGTACTTGAATCCATTGCCTTGTTAAATACCAAAGTAATTTTTCTAAAGCTATTGTTGCCATCACTATTTGAAGCTGAATCATTTACACCATAAACGCCAGTTACTTCCGCATTTACATCTCCCGATCCATCAAATGAAACCTCTTTGTCATCTATTACATTTGGAGTCGAAGCTGTATCCTGTATATTCTTAATTTCAAGAGTATATTTAGAATCAGTTAACTTATACTGTGTGCCACTCGAATCTTTTCCTAGGTGGATGTCAAATACATTTGCAGTCTTCGCATCTTTGTCTCCTGGTACATCAATATATGCTCCAGATTCTTCTTCTATTTCATTTGTTATATCAGTACCGTCACCGTCTCTTAACTTGTAATTTGAATCATTAGTTGCATAATCTGCATCCACGTCTTTTGTGAATTTAACCCTTATAGTATCATCGTCAAGAGCAGTTACTGAACTTACATCAGGTTTTGTTGTATCTTCATCAAGTGTAAATGATTCATAAGTATCATCAGCAACTTTGTTGCCATAAGCATCTTTTACTTTGTCACTTATATACAATTTATTTGAATTTTTATTAAGTAATGAACTTACACCACTTATCTTAATCTGAGTATCATCCTTTTTAAGTTCAACTTTGGCATCTTTCAGATTTTCTTCATCATCTACTCCGTTTATTCCATAATACCCTGCATTTGTAGCAGTTTTTGCATCCATTGGCCTGTCAAAGTTTATATAAACTTTTCCACTGTCTTCAGCTGTTATACTGTTGATTTTAGGAGCACTTGTAAGTGTATCTACTGTAAAGTCTACTGTAGTATCCTCAATTGGGAATCCAGCGGCATCTGATAATATAGTATCATCAGCATCTGAAATTTTCAACGTATTATCTCCTGTTGGAAGATCATCATCGAAATAAAATTCTACTTCATCTGTATAGAATACATTATCAGTTGTATTTTCAACTGAGTTGTCTAATTTAGAAAGAGTATCACCATTTCCATCTTCTTCAGTAGTATTAAGTCCATATGATGTTAGATTATCATCACCTATTTTAAATTTAGATGCCAATTTTTGAATTGCCTGTGCTTCACTAGTAGCCTCTACTTTTATAGCTTCTGAAAATTTAACATCTAATTTTTTATTTCCTCTAGCTTCTACTGAATCAATTGTAGGAGTTGTAGTATCTTCAAAAGTTATAGTCTGAGTATACTTAGGAACATTTCCTGACTTGTCAGCTGTAAGTATTCCTTTTTCTACTTCTACATCAACATCACTATTTTGATCTTGTTTTTTTGCAAGAGTTATTATAACGGTTTTATCGTCATCCTGTAATGAAGCTGATGCATCAGTTTCAGGATTCTTATTTTCTGTAAGCTTAGTACCGTCAACTTTATAATTAGCTACATCTTCAGCTGTATCTGAATCAACTTTACTGCTGAATACAACCTTTATCTGGTTTAATCCAACTGCACTGATTGATGAAACTTCTGCATTGTCATCACTCTGAGGATTAACTTTGTCGTTTATCTTGCTAACTAATGAATCTGAAACTACGCCAGTTCCACCTACAACCTGAAGGTCTGTGGATTTTGTAGCTTTTGTTCCAATGTAGTTTAATGCGTTTGAAGTTGCATCTGAACTATCGGAATCAAGAAGTACAAGCGGAGCTGAATTCTTTCCAGCTATTGCTGATGCTACAAGTGCATCTGCAAATGCAGTATCTTTTGCTCCGTCAGCATTTGCTTTTCCAGTAGCTGCATAAAGCGAAGTAGCTTTAAGGTCACTGTCAAATGCCTTTAATATGTTAATGTTTGTAGCAAATCTATCTTTTCCACCATCTATTCTCTTGTCTGCTGCCAAGTTTGAATATGTGTCGGCATCTACACTGTTTGTAGTTCCGATTACTGTTACATTTGCATCCTTTGCAAATTCATCAGTTGCTTTCATTGAAGTCTTGTCGTTTGTTGTAAGAAGAAGTATCTGATCCTTTGCAGCTGCAACTGGTGCTGCTGATAAAGCATCTGAATATGCCTGTCCAGTTACTGCGAGCATATTGTCTTTGCTTACTCCAAGGTCAACTAACTTGTTTGCTACTGCAAGGTTTGTGTCATATCTGTTTGTTCCAGCAAGCCTTGTTACTTTGTAGCTTGAAAGTGAACTTTCAACTGACTGTGAAACTGCTCCAGTTCCACCAACTATATAAACATTCTTTGGGCTCAATTTTTCAAGTGCGCTCTTTGCATTTGAATTAAGTGAGTCAGCTTCTGTAAGAAGTATTGGTGCATTTAATTTTTTAGCCAAAACTGATGCACTTACTGAATCTGCGTAGCTTAATCCGTTAACCAATATAACATTTTCAGCACTTGTCCAGTTTGTTGTTGCAACCTTTGCTGCTGTTTCGTATCTATCTGCTCCGCCTGTTCTTGTTACGGAACCTGCTGCTGCTTTAACTGGTCCAGCTGTAAGAGCTGTAGTTAAAACAAGTGACATAAGTGTAGCACTTGCAAGTGCCTTTGTAGTTTTCTTACTCATAATCGTATTTACCCTCCTCGAATTTAAGTGAACTTTAATTAAAATTCTTTAATATATATATATATTATTTAATATATACTTTTTTTTAGAATGCCTGTCTAAAAATACCTTTGGCACTCATAAAACAGACACAATTATACCATAGATAAATTGCATAATCCACCAAAAATTTTATCATATTCATAATTAATGCAATTTCTACTGAATATTATAACATAACCATATTTTAATTTCTATAGGATATATCTAGCAATAATCAATTAAATTGCAAATGTCTGTCTATTTTTACATGTATACTTTATAATTCACGCACTGATATACTATTCTACAAAAGTTAAAAAAACCCTTCTTTTTTTTACAAAAAATTTTTTGCAAAAAAGCATAGCATAAAATCAGCTTTTCAGTTCACACCCATTAGACGAACCTTCCATGGAAAATGCTCCAATTTTTTTTTATTCTACTCCAATTACTTCAAAAGGATCCTCATCACGGAAACATTCTTCAGCTTCATTTGATACAGCTCCACTTCCTCCAACTATTACTATACTTGGGCTTTTCTCTACACCAAGAAGATAGTTTCTGGCTCTTAAAGTGGCATCGTCTGCCTTGTATCCTGAAAGCAAAAGCGGTGAATTTTCTTTTGCAGCTGCTGCTGAAGCTACAAGTGCATCTGCAAACTCAAGATCATTTCTTCCTCCTGTTGCTACGTACACTTTGCTGAAATCCAAGCTGTAGTTCTTTCTGAAATATTCAAGCACTGAAGTATTCGTGTCATAACGGTCTTTTGTATTTCCTGTTATCTTTGTCGCATTTACAGACTTTACAACAGAAGACGGCAAAACTGCATCTCCTCCAACTGCATATATCTTGTTGAAATTCTTTGCAATTTCTTTGACAGAATCACTTACTCCTGTAGTATCTGCAAAAAGTACAGGATAGCCCTTTTGCGCTGCAAGTGCTGCTACAGAAAGTGCATCAGGATAGTTGTATCCGTAGACAAGCATTGCAGTTTTCTGGCCGCTCATTGAAAATACTTTTTTTGCAACTGCTGCATTTGTTCCTGTCCTTGTTGTATCCACATTTCCATCTGCATCCGTATATCCTGCTATACGCTCTACATCGTATCCGGATCCTTTGAGCTTGTTTTCCACATTATCGGATACTACTCCACTTCCGCCTACTATGTATACCTTCTTTGCACCCAGGCTCTTTATAGTATCTGCCACTTCACTTTCAAGCTCGTCCCCTTTTGTAATGAGAATAGGCGCATCAAGCTGTTTTGCAAGTGGTGTTGCAGATACTGCATCAGCATAATTGTAACCATATACCAAAATTACATTTTGGGAGCTTGTAAACTGCGTTTTTGCAAGGTTGTCTGCAGTTTGTATTCTTCCGCCGCTTCCTCCATCTATTCTGGTAACACTTGGCGCAGCCTCGGCCTTCATGCCTGTAAATCCAATGGCAAGTGCCAGAGACAGTACTGCAGGCGCTAAAATTTTCTTAATTGTAATCATAAATTGTGTACCCCTCTCTTGTTATTATGATTTTTTTCAGCTGTATATTCCAGCCAACAGATAATATTATATAACATTAATATTCATTTTCCTACCTTTAAATAGTTGTAACTTTTTAATTGGATATAAATAAAATAATATTATACCAAGATTTTATGAGGTGAAGCCAGATGGCTTTTTCAGACAGGGAACTTCTTGCAAGAATCATAAAATGTGAAGCTGGCGGCGAAGGTGAAAATGGAATGAAGGGAGTCGCCACAGTAATCATGAACAGGGTGAGGGTTCCCTACGGTGAATACCACAGAATAGGCCAGGGTGATATAAGAAGAATACTTTACCAGGAAGGCCAGTTTGACTGCATGAGAGATGTCATAAATGGAGTTCCAAATCCCCAGACAATATGGTCAAATCCGCCGGAGCAGATACATTACGATATTGCCGACTGGGCTCTCGCAGGAAACAGACTCTTTGACATAGGATATTCTCTGTGGTACTTCAACCCCTATGCCCCTTGCCCAGGACTTTTCCCGAGCACTGGAGTTGGAAGTTTCCAGGTTAAAGTATTAAACCACTGTTTCTACAATCCTACAGAACTTTACGCAGATACCTAAAAAATAAATTTATAATAATTAATAATTCATGGAGGTTGTCAATTTATGATTTCAAGTTATCCTGATTATTTTACTGCAGTGCCTGTGATGCCAAGAGGTATCCCTGTAATGCCGGGATATCCTTCCATAGGTGAATTTATGGAGCCAGTAGACGGATACTACAGATTCGACGAAAATCAAAATCAAAACTCAAACAATACCAAAAGCGAGAAAAAAAGCAGCAAAAAAGAAAAGGATACTATAGAAGAAGATACTGAGAAGATGAAAGACAAGAAAAAGAAGAAAATGGGCAAAAAAACTTCTGTTAAAGGAGATGAAAATTCTGCAAGACAGCACTCTGCAGGTTCAACTGGAGGCACCGCCTCTCAAGGAGGATCAACTTTCGAGATGGCACCCGGATCTCCTGTAAGCCAGGATATAAATTACACGCAGGGGTACTTAAGAACACAAATAGGCAAGAGGGTTAGGGTAACCTTCCTTCTTGGAACAGGCACACTTCAAGACCGTACCGGAATACTCCAAAATGTCGGTATAAGTTATATCATACTGAGAAATGAAGAATCGAATTCAAATGAACTCGGAGATATTTATTCCATAAAATTTGTAACTATATTCGATTAACTCTTGCGGACTTTGTTCCGCTTTTTTTTTATGCATATTAATCTCAACTTGACTCCATGGACAGTTATAGAGTAGAATTTTTTTACTTGCAGCAAAATATTAAAAAATAAGTTATAGGAGATGATGTCGTATGGGAAAAGCTGACTACAAATGGATAGCCCTCTCCTGTACTACAATAGGAGCATTGTTCTCGGTTCTGAGCGGCAGTACTCTAATGATAGCACTGCCTGTCATAATGAAAGACCTCAATGCTGGAATGGGCATAATAATGTGGACTGTAATGGGATATATGCTTTCACTTACAATACTTGTCCCATCCATAGGCAGAATAGCCGACATGTTTGGCAGGAAAAAATTATATGTATTTGGGTTCTCACTGTTTACTGCAGCTTCTCTTTTCTGTTCCTTGTCATCTACGGGACTGCAGCTTCTGATATTCAGAATGGTACAATCTGTAGGCGGCGCACTTATGGTTGCAAACAGTACCGCAATAATTGCAGACGCCTTTCCAAAAGGCGAACTTGGAAAGGCCCTTGGAATAAACTCAATGATAATAAGTGTGGCTGGCGTCATAGGTCCCATACTCGGAGGGTTCCTAACAAATTTCGGCTGGAGAAGCATATTCTATATAAATGTTCCCATAGGAGTGTTTGGTACTATATGGGCCGGACTTTCACTGCGTGAAATGGAAAAGCCTTCGAGAGATGAAACCTTCGACTTCAAGGGAACTTTTTCCTTTACTCTAGGTATGCTTTCACTTTTGATTGCAATTACAATAGGCGGATTCACCTCCTGGGAAAACACACCTGTGGTGGCTCTTTTTATAGCAGCTTTTGTACTTATAATATTGTTCCTTCATATTGAAAGCTGTGTAAAATACCCAATGCTGGATTTAAGGCTTCTAAAAACACGGCTTCTTGCAGCAGCCTACGCGAGCACATTACTTAACGGAATAGCCCGCGGCGCTGTAATGTTTCTTATTATTTTTTTCTTTGAAAGCACAAAAGGCGTAAGTCCTGTAATGTCCGGAATACTTCTCGCTCCTTTTGCAATAGCAATGATGGTGTCCTCTCCCATAAGCGGAATACTGTCGGACAAGTATGGTGCAAGAATTTTAAGCTCACTTGGTCTTGTGGTATCCGCCGTAGGTCTGCTGGGGCTTATGGAAATAAGTCTAAACTCCTCAATAATCAGCATAAGCATATGGATGATGATCATGGGAATAGGCTCCGGATTTTTCTTCTCTCCAAACACAAGTGCAATAATGAACAGCGTGCCTTCACACAAAAGAGGTGTTGCTGCGGGAGTAAGAACAATGGCAAACAATGCAGGAACAGTGCTTAGTATAGCAATATCAATGGCTATACTATCTTCAAGCGTACCCCACGGGGCGATTCAGACACTCTTTGTACACACAGGCCTTCACTCATCTGCAAAGTTCATAAGCGGACTCAGGACAGTATTTACAATTTCATTTTTCTTCAGCCTCTTTGCAGCTTTCATATCATTTTTGAGAGGCTCACCACCTAAATGGGATTCAGAATCAGCAAAGGAATAGACTAGAAATTCATCTAGTCTTTTCTGTCAATCTCCTCTATCACAAACTTGTCATAGGAAAATTCATCTATAAAGTTGTCTTTTGTAAATGAAGTTTTTCTCCTTGCATTATACTCATCTACATTTGCCGGCAGCCAGTAGGGTGTCTCTATATCAAAGTTTCTGCATATCTCGTTAATACAGTTTTTAAGATTATCCTGGTATGTACCATCTTCGTCCGAACTTGCAGCCATATCTTTTATTATTTTATTTTTTGTAACAATTTTTCCCCATATTTTCAATTTGCCATCTCCCTATGTATCATAATCTTCAAGGAAAGAATGTTTTGTGTCATTCTTTGTCCAGCCAAGTATCGAATCCATATTGACATTTTGTGCAGCATGGAAAATAGATTTGTCGACTGCATCCGATTCTTTTTTGAGCTTTTTTATCATTTCCTTTATTTCATAACGCTTGCCGCCTATTTTCTTTGATGCCACCATACAGGCACAATTTAAAGGCCATATTCCACTTCTCTGTATGAAGTTTTGTATATATTCCTCCTTTATATAATAGAGAGGCCTTATAAGCTCCATGTTCTTGAAATTGTCAGACTTGAGCTTTGGAAGCATTGTCCTGAAGTTCCCGGAGTACAAAACATTTAAAAGCGTTGTCTCTATAACATCATTGAAGTGATGTCCCAGAGCCAGCTTGTTGCATCCGAGTTCCTGTGCCTTGCTGTAGAGAGAACCACGCCTCATCTTTGCGCACATATAGCAGGGATAGTCATTTGCTATCTTGTTTATTACGTGAAAAATTCCAGAATCATATAATTTTATCGGTATGTTCAAATACTTGCAGTTGTCTATTAGAAGATTTTTTATACTTTCATGATAGCCGGGGTCCATTGCGATAAATTCCACCTCGAACTTTACCTTCCAGTGCCGCATAAGCTCCTGAAAAAGCTTTGCCATAACCATGCTGTCCTTTCCTCCCGAGACTGCAACGGCAATCTTGTCACCTTCCTCTATCATTTCAAAATCGCTTACTGCTTTTACAAATTTGGACCATAGATTTTTTTTGTAAGTCTTTGTAAGGCTGTGTTCTATATCTGCAAGAGATTTTCTTTCATTAAACGGTACAAGTATGTCGCAGCCTTTTCCTGCAATATCATCCATGATTCCACCTCTTTCCATAAAGAAATATATCGTGCTTTTTTATTTATATTATAACAAAAAATAATATGGATATTAACCTTGTGAATTTTGTAATCATGTTTTTAATAATTAGACAAAGCCTGCGCATACTAAATGTGGAGGTGATTATAATGATGAAAAAGAAATTAAAATTTACAATTATTTTGATGTCAATATTCTTTTTATGCACAAGCCTTGTATTTACTGTGGCTGCAAAAGAGGCCGGAGTTTCCTGCAATCCCTATATAAAAAACAAAACCATACCTGAATTTTTATATGTAATAGAGCAAAATAACCTTGCCTCTTCGGAGAGGACGATGATATCCACCCTTCAGGGAATAACATCAAATTCAAAATATCAGATATACACACTTGACGCCGGTCAGCCTTCCTATAAAATCTGGCTGGATGATCTCAAAAAAAATTACGGGATAAAATACAAAGTGGTCAAAGATCCCTGGAAACTTGTATCTATATTCAAACCATATATAAAAGGATATATTTTATACGAAAATGCAGATTCTGGAGACCCCTCAATAAACAATGCCTGTTCCCTGGCATCCCTTAAGAACTCAATTGTCATAGACGCTTCAATTGAGAAAAAAGTACAAAAGGCGGGAATAAAGAACAAAATTTTCGACTGCCGCGGCACGGACAAATACTGGGCATACAACAAGCTGTGGAATTCCGGATTGAATCATTCCTGCACAATCGAGCTTGATCCAACCAGAAAATCAGCCCTTCGTGACTATGCCATAATGACAAAGTCCCTTGTATTCTACGAGGAAAATAAAAATGAATTCACTCTTAGGAACAAAGTATTTTCTTCCATGAATAAAAATTCCATATGTCTTGGCTGGGGTCCCTCCGAATTTTCAAATATCTCCTGTGCATCAAGGCACGGAATCAGCATAGTTCCTGCAGACTGGTCCTATAACCTCAGTGTACTCAGTTCCATTCCATCTAAACCCATCTCCCAGGAATCCGACAGAACCTTCTTTTCATACATGGACAGAAAGAGTCTGCCAAACAAACACTGTCATTATGTCACCTTTATAATGTCAGACGGAGACAACCAGCAGTGGAATCTCGGACGCTGTTACTCGTCTGACAAATGGTACGGCTCAAAATACAGGGGAAAATTCAACATGGGCTGGTCCATAACTCCTTCACTTTACTATCTTGCACCCTCCTCCTTTAAAATGTATTACGATTCGGCGTCAAAGTACGGCTTCAAGGACTATTTTACAGTATCTCCTTCAGGGTTCGGCTATATGTACCCTTCAATGTTTGAAAAGAGCGCCCTGGACCTCAACATAAAATGTCTGAACGAATACATGAAAAATGCAGATCAGAGTTATATATGCATACTTGACGACAATGCCCTTTATAAAAAAGACATATGGGACAAATATACAAAACAGCCAAACATAGAGGGCATTTTCTATCTGGACTATAAAAGACAGGACAATTACGCAGGCGATATTGTATGGAGCAACAAAAAGCCTGTAGTGTCCTGCCGAAAACTTCTTTGGTCCGGAATAGAAGATGAAAATTCACTTGTACGTGATATAAACAATTTTGTGTCGGAGGGAGGTACGGATGTCCACAATAAAGATGCCTACACCATGGTTTACGTCCACGCATGGAGCCAGACACTAAAGGATGTGTATTCTGCAGCTTCAAAACTCTCTCAAAATCCATATGTAAAAGTTGTTCCTCCATCCATATTCATGGAAAGCATAAAACAAAATATGCCCAGATGAGTGAACTTTTTCACTTCACTCATCCAGGCATATTTCTAGTTTGTCTTAAGCCACGTTGACCAGCTGGTCTTGAAATTATCATCATTCTCACGGGCATATTTGTAAAACTTTCTTAGAAAATCGGATCTTTTATGCGAACTGCTGTCTTTTCCGTCCTCAGGTTTCAAAAGCGACTTTCCTCCCATAAGAACCTGTCTATCCATTATATCCTCAAGACTCACCTGCTTTGCATTTTTCATCATGTCATACATCGCCATGAAAGTTGTCGTCCTTCCTATACCGGCCTTGCAGTGAAAATGAAGCCATGTATCTTCCGGAAGCTCAGTTACAGTTTTTACGAAATAATCCACCATATCGTCTTCAGGTCTTTCAGTATCTGTAACAGGTATCCTTATGTACTCCATTCCATTTTCACGGACAAGCTCTTCTTCACTCTGAACTTTCTTTGGAACCACAGTTTTGTCTTTTATTTTTATGGATTTTCCCTTTTTTACAGATTTAAGTCTTTTCTTCTCCTCTTTTATAACCTGCTTTCTCGTAAGCCCCTTGTTTGCCTTGTTTCCCTCATCGTTTTTCCAGCTTACCGCAAAATCATTTATGAATCCGTGAGATTCCTGCCTCAAATCCACTACCGCTATCTTGTCGCTTTCTATTGCCTTTTTAACCATTCCTATGTTTCCCGGTGTAAATTGTGCACTTCCGGATTCTTTAAGTTCCTTAAGTCCCGTAAGATTCGGCATCTTGCCTTCTGTCTCTATTTTATCGCTGGATTTTCTGAATCTTTTTGGCATCTCGCCTTTTTTCTTTGAATCAAAAGTTATTTTAAGATTTCCGCTATCATGATTCTGTTTGTACAATTCCTTTGAAAAAACACTTGTCATTCCTGCTGTAAATACGAAAAACAGCAAAAACGCAAGTACTTTAAATTTCTTTTTCATATAAATAAATCACCTCACAAAATATATTTGAAATACCCTTATATTTTGTTTAGTAATCCTTCATATTATACATTTTAAAAACTACTGCCTTTTTACAAGCACAATACTCTTCCATTTTCCCTTTTTGAATCTTATATAATACAATATTCCACGTACAAACCAGTCTATATACATTCCAAGCCATACTCCTATTAATCCGAGTCCAAAACTTATTCCAAGTATATAACCCGCCACTATCCTAAAAACCCACATTCCTATCATGGTTGTAAACATTGTGTACTTCGCATCTCCCGCCCCTTTGAGTCCTGCAGGCAGCACAAAAGAAGTGGACCACAGCGGTATACAAAGTGCATTTATCCTCAAAAGTATAGTTGTCAAGTTCACAGTGGCTGCATTTGTTGTATAGAGAGAAACCCAGATTCTGGCCGTTGGAATGGATATAATCCCTATTATTATGAGGAGTGCTGTGGAAGTTTTATAAAGATAAGACAGACATCTGTCCGCCTCTTCACTATCGCCTCTTCCCATATACCTTCCAATAAGCGCCGTAGCCACAATACCTATGGAGTTCCCAGGTATGTTTATCATTGTAGCTATTGAATTTCCTATAGTATTTGAAGCTATGGACACCGTACCCATTCCAACTATGAAAACCTGCGTTATAAGCTTTCCTCCGTTGAATATGAGAGACTCCACACTGGCTGGAATTCCCACCCCGAACACAGGCCTTATGATATCCATGTCCATCTTATAACTGAACACCTTTGTAAGTTTCAAAATTCTGGTACCCCTCAGCAGTACTCCAAAAGCCAAAAGTCCACCTACCGTTCTTGCAATGGCAATGGCAATTGCGGCACCGCGCACTCCCATGCTGTGTATGTGAATATGGGCATAGGACATGTTTATATTCACCCCATAGATAAATATATATCCCAAAATTACATTCAGCACATTCATAAACATGGTTATTTTCATTGGAGTTTTTGAATCGCCGCTTCCTCTAAGGACACCATTTGCCATAAGGTCAAGAGCTATAAACGGATAGGTAACCATGGTTATCTTGAAATACAAGGATGCATAGTCTATAACTATCTTGTCTGCTGCTCCGTAGAGAACTACTATAAGCTGCTTTTGAAACAAAAATATGGCAAAAGTTATTAAAAATGCTACAATCATTCCAGCGTACAAGGCTTGTTTCATTGCACTATTGGCCATTTTAGGATTTTCCTGTCCTATATACTGTGCCACAACAACAGTACCTCCCACCGCAAGAGCTGAAAAAAATGCTATCAATATATAGTTGAAGGAATCTATCATTCCTATTGCAGATACTGCTTCCTTGCTTATGTGCCCTGCCATCATGGTATTTACCATACCAAGAGTGGCAACAAAAAGCTGCTCGGCAAAAATAGGCATTCCGAGTTTGTATACATCCTGTCTTACAAATTTTTTCATATTAAAAGTCAATTTCTATCCGTCCACCTTTATATATATATCTTTTAAGAATCATATAGATATAATATCACTTTAAATCAAAGCTGTTAATATAAATTTGAATCTTTGGGCAAATTAATTTTATGCACATATAAAGCGTTCAATCATAAATTATAATTAATCAATACTAATATTTATTCGGAGGTAAATCCATATGTGTGGAATTGCAGGATGGATCAATTTAAGAGAAAATATTTCTAAAAACAGAGATGTAATCATAAATATGACCGATACACTGAAAGAAAGAGGCCCAGACGATAGGGGGTACTATCTTTCTGAAAATGCACTTCTCGGACACAGGCGTCTTGTAGTCGTTGATCCAAAAGGCGGCGCTCAGCCAATGTCAAAGAGCATAAACGGCAAAAAATTTATAATTGTATATAATGGTGAACTTTACAATACCGAAGATTTAAGACAGGAACTTTTGACGGAAGGATACCATTTTGACTCCTATTCAGACACGGAGGTTCTCCTTACAAGTTATATACATTGGGGTACGGAGTGTGTAAAACACATAAACGGAATATATGCCTTCGCCATATGGGATGAAGATAAAAAAAAGCTTTTCATGTCAAGAGATCCCCTTGGGGTAAAACCTCTTTTCTATACCTTAAAGGGCGATTCACTTATATTCGGTTCTGAAATAAAAACGCTTCTCGCCCATCCTTTCGTAGAACCTGTAATTGACAGGCAGGGGCTTACTGAAATATTCGCACTTGGTCCTGCTAGATCTCCCGGAAGCGGTGTATTCAAGGGTATACGAGAGGTTCCTCCTGCAAACTATATTCTTTACTCAAGAGACGGCATGAAACTCATAGAATACTGGAAACCAAGGTGCATGGAACACAAGGAGGATGTTGAAACTACAGCAGAACATGTAAAAACGCTTCTAACAGATGCAATAAAAAGACAGCTTGTAGCAGACGTACCTGTATGTTCACTTCTCTCAGGCGGTCTTGATTCAAGTGCCATATCCGCCGTTGCGGCATCAGAATTCAAAAAGCACGGCAAAATACTTGACACTTATTCCATAGATTACAAAGACAATGAAAAATACTTCAAGGCAAATTCCTTCGAGCCAACTCCCGATAGAATATGGGCCCTGCGCATGTCTGATTTCATAGGAAGCAGCCATCACTCCATAATAAACGACAACAAAGAGCTTGCAGACGCGCTGTACGACTCTGTAATCGCAGGCGATCTTCCTGGAATGGCAGATATAGATTCCTCATTTTATCTGTTCTTCAGGGAAATACGCAAAAAAAATACCGTTGTTCTGTCAGGTGAATGTGCCGATGAAGTGTTTGGCGGCTATCCTTGGTACAGAAGGCCCGAGGACATAAACGCACATACCTTTCCATGGTCAAAATCCATAAATTCACGAAAAGAAATATTGTCTGACGATTTGAAAAAACTCGACCTTGAAGGATATTTGAATTTTCAGTACGAAGATACCCTAAAACAGGTGCCCCACCTGGATGGTGAGTCAAAATTCGAATACAGAATGCGTGAGCTTTTCTACCTTAATATAAAGTGGTTTATGATAACACTCCTTACAAGAAAAGACCGAATGAGCATGGCAAACAGTCTGGAGGCAAGAGTGCCTTTTGCAGACTACAGACTTGTAGAATATGCTTTCAACATACCTTCCGATATAAAATTCTACAAAGGCAGGGAAAAGGGCCTTTTGAGAAAAGCCTTGTCTGGAATACTTCCAAAAGACATAGTTGAAAGAAAGAAAAGTCCATACCCCAAAACCCACAATCCTGAATATACAAGATGCGTTCAGAGGTGGATGAGAAGAATAATGAATGATAAAACTTCACCTCTACTACAGCTTATAGACAAAAAATCCGTAAAAACCCTCATAGATACAGGCGGCTCATCATTCAAAGCACCCTGGTTCGGACAGCTTATGCGAGGCCCGCAGCTTCTTGCTTACTTGATTGAAGTTAATATATGGCTTAAAGAATATAATGTAAGAATAGAATTTTAACTTCCGGATGCAGGTGCATCCGGGTTACATATACGGTATGTATGCTACATTCACCCTTCCTGTTGCCTTATTTATGGAAACATCTGCATTCACTCCGAATACTTCGCCCACCATGGATTTTGTTATGACTTTTTCAGGCGGACCACTCGCTATAATTTCACCGTCTTTCATTACAAAAATCCTGTCACAGTAAAGTGCTGCAATATTTAGGTCATGAAGTGATGTAAATATTGTAATTTCCGCTTTTTTTACAAGATTCATTATTTCTATCTGACACCCTATATCAAGATGATTTGTTGGTTCATCAAGAATTATTAGCCCAGCATCCTGCACAAGCGCCCTGGCAATAAGAACTCTTTGTTTTTCACCCCCGGAAAGGCTTAAAAAACTTCTGTCCCCCCATCCGCCAAGACCAACTTTTTCAAGCGAGTCTATTGCTGCTTCAACGTCTTCTTTCGAATCTCCCTCAAACATTTTTTTGTGTGCATATCTTCCAAGAAGAACCATGTCCATTACCTTCACATCAAACTCCACCTGATTTTCCTGGACAACCACAGCAGCCTTTCTAGCGGCCTCTCTGCTTGTAAGTTTTCTGACATCACTGCCATCTATAAATATCTTTCCATCAGAAGGCCTGTATACTCTGTATATATTTTTTAGAAGAGTTGACTTTCCACAGCCGTTTGGACCTACAAGTCCTACAAATTCGCCTTTTTCTACGTTAAGGCTTACATTTTTGAGTACACGAATTCCATCTATTTCATAGCATACACCGTCTACATGAAGCTTCATACATCAATTACCTCCAAACATATAATTGCTTTTTCTAAGTATCCACAGAAAAAATGGTGCACCTACAAGTGAAGTTACTATGCCTATTGGAAGCTCCTCCGGAGAGGCAATCATTCTTGAAAATACATCCACCCATATTAGAAAAATAGCTCCTGAAAATATTGATACAGGTATAATTCTACTGTGTTTTGAACCTACAATACTTCTGCATATATGTGGAACTACAAGCCCCACAAATCCTATTACACCACTTGCGGAAACCATAGTTCCCGTAAGCAGGGTACTTACAAGTACAATTATTGTCTTGGATTTTTTTACATCTATACCAAGTGTAACTGCTGTATCGTCCCCCAAGAGAAACGCATCAAGAGTTCTGCTGAATATATAAATTACAGCAGAGCACAGCACAAGAACTACGAAAGTGTACATTATATAATTCCAGGTTGTACCACCAAGAGATCCCTCCATCCAAAAGAGCACGGAACGGACTTTATTCTGATTGTCCGCCCTGAAAACCATGAAACTTGTAATTGATGAAAACATGGCTGAAACCGCAACTCCTGTAAGTACAAGCCTTGTAGACGTTACTCTGCCCTTGAGCCCTGCTATGTTGAATACTATTGCCATGGAAAGTGCAGCTCCTAAAAATGCGCCAAATGGAACTGCGAATATTCCAAGTAAAATTGATACTACAGCTCCTGTTGACGCGCCGGAGGATATTCCAAGCACATAAGGATCTGCAAGAGAATTTTTTGTAAGAGCCTGCATTGCAATTCCGGATACGGAGAGTCCTGCTCCTACAACTGCTGCAAGCAGCACTCTTGGAAATCTTATCTCCCATACTATTGAGTTTACAGATGCCGGCCATACTGCTTTGAATATCTCATGTCCAAACATGTTGTTGACTATAATTTGAAATATCCATACTCCCCTTATATTTACACTTCCTATAAAAATAGCTGCAACTATTGAAACTGCCAAAATTACTGCAAGCAAAACATAAAGTATAATATTTTTTATATTTATCATCTCCGTCAATTTTTGAAGGCCTCTGGATAGAATTTTTCAGCCAGACTCTTTACAGTTGCAGAATCACGTATTCCAGGTTCAAGATCCGTAAGTCCAACTACAAATATTCTATTGTTTTTTATAGCATCCACATTTTTAAGTGCTGGATTCGACATGAGAAATTTCTTCTTGGCTTGTGAATCTTTTGAACTATCATAATCAACTATAATTATGTATTCTGGATTTCTATCCACAACCTGTTCCCAGGTAACATTGCTCCAAGACTTTTTTATGTCTCCAAATATATTTTGTCCGCCTGCAAGGCTTATTATGTCTTTTGCAACTCCACCGGAGGCAGTAAACGGTGCATCTTCACCGGAGTCATACACAAAAACTCTCTTTTTTGATTTAGATGAATCTTTTATTTTATCCTGTACTTCCTTAATCTGTTTTTTCATATTTTGAGTAATCTCATCAGATTTCTCTTCTACTCCAAAGATCTTTCCTAAATTATTAAAATCCTCATATACTGTTTTCATTGTAGCATCGCTGTCTATTGACTTCGGTACATACATTTTTATATTGTTCTTCTTGCAGAATTCCCTGCTAAATGTATCATTTGAAAAACTCGAACTCCAACCTATCAAAAAATCTGGCTGAGTATCTAATAGTTTCTCTTTGGATGGATTTTGGTCCGAAAGTTTTGGAACTTTTGCATAGTCCTTTGCAAGACTGTCAAGTATCTTGTTATCCTGATATGCCCTTCCAACCATGCTGTCTTTTAATCCAAGTGAAAGCATCATTTCAGTGGTAAACCCTGCCAGGCTAACTGCCCTCTTCGGTTTCTGCGTAAATTTCTCCTTGAAGTTCTTGCCATCAAGTGAGTTTGTAATTGTTACCTCCTTGTAACTCCCACTTTTTTTGCTGCTGCTCTGTGAATTACTTCCACTGCCAGCGCCACATCCTGCAAAAAGAGCTGAAGTCACAATCAGTGCACATATAAAACTAACTATCTTTTTCAAAATCAATACCTCCTATTTTAATTTGCAAAAAAATAAAGTTCCACAGAAAAACGGAACTTTTTAGTCAAAATTATTCAACGCACGTCAAAAAGACTTGCATTATTCCACTCCATCTCTCGTAAAGCATAGGAACAAACATGCAGGCAGGTCTTCTGACTCGGTTTCATAAATACCCAATACCTTCCCATATACAGTGGCTAACATGAGCATCTCTTCCATCACAGCGGCGGGACCGTACAGGAATTTCACCTGTTTCCCTTTTAAACTGCAGGGTTCATGCTGCAGTCACCTGAATGTCAAATATTAAATTGCATAGCTGTATTATATTATACATCAAGGCACCGGTCAATGTTTCCACTGTATGCACAAAACTACTGTAAATATAGGAACTCAAAATTAAATTTACTTAAAGTAGTATAAATCATATTTTAAAAAATAAATATGTATGGATAAACATGTTTAAAGGAGATATCAAACCATTCATGAAATATAAAAATGCGGAAAATTCAAGCTTTCTCGACAATATAAGAATCGACAAAGGTAAAGACGACCTGATAAACTTTTTCAGGCAGTCCTCCAAAAACGACATCAAAAAATCATTAACTCTTATAAATGACAAATTGCTTGAGTTTCCTACTCTTTTTATTCTCAGGCAGGAAATTATAGACAAGAATCTGTTCAACAGTTTAAATCAGAAGAACAAGGCAGCACTTGCCATAACCCGTGAAATACTCTCAGATGAAAAATACGCCATGGCAAGTCTCTCAGAACACTACAAATCCCTGGACTACGTAAACGCACTCCATACGGTATTAAAATGGATAATTGAATCAGGATTTAAAGAAGACGGCATGAATGACGAATATGACAGAATAATGGACATCTCATCTGTTGTTCTCATAAAAACCTACAAGGATAAAACTGTGCTTCCATTGATTGCAGAGATGTTATTTGAAAGGTATAGAAACGGACTTTTGATACATGACATGGCCTGGGCCTTTTTTGAGGCAGCTAATCCCGCCAGCCTTGGAATTATAGCAGAAAAACTTTTATCTTCTGATAAAAACAACGCACAGGCAGCTTCAAAATTGTTGAATTTCATACCTGAAATGAAAAAAAGCAGTCTGCCGGAGGAAAAGTACACAGCTTTTTTAAAATGGTCAGAAGAAAATGCCCCATTTCTCAAATACACAGGAGAAAGCTTTCAGCAAACGTGGAATCCGGAACCATACAGGATTGTACTTGAAGGAAAATACCTATGCAAACGTATATCCTGCACAACAGGCAAGATATTATCCAATCTATCTGAAGATGAACAAAACCTCATAGAAAATTTCAACAAGCTTGCCACTGCCGATAAAATACTATTGTCTGGCTTTTCAATAAAGCTTCATCGCAGGAACATATATCTATGGAGGTTATGGATAAACTGTCATCTGGATAAGCAGCTAAAAATTGCTGGAATTGGAGGTATACAATGAGTAGAAATTCAGACGGAGAATCAAAATTTGAAGCTGCATTCAGAAAGAATACTGTAAATGCTTCTATAAAACTTGACAGGAGTGATTTCGGATTTGAAATTTTCAGGAAATCAAGATGCAACAAGCATTTTTGGGAAAGGACACGTCAGGGTGGTTTTCTGCTTAAAGACGGTAAATCTCCATCAGAAGCTATAAACGACATATTCAAAAACAGCAGTCTCTATGCCACAGAATGTGCCACGGCAATAGTCATAATCTTCTACAAGGCATGTCTGGACTCTGTTGGGACAAAAATTTTCAACGATATGTTCCACAGTATATACCTTATGAACTGGCACTATGTAGATGACAATCTGGAACTTGATGTAGTACAGGATGTGTTGGAAAATACTCCCGGAGACTGCAGATATTTTAAAAATCCGGACGTAGATCCGAGAACCCCCCAGTGGCAGGGCGAAAATACCATATACCTTGGAAATGGACTCTTCTACGGCCACGGAATAGGCATAAATACAGCCAGTGAAATAATCAATACTTTAAACAGCACTCGGGAAGCAGGTTCAAACACCTCGGCCTATTTAATGGATTCTGCAACCCGTCCGGATTTCGATGAAATTTTCTCTATATATTCATCACTCAACACCCGCACAAAAAACCATACAAAGCATTGACTTTCTAAAATAAGATCTTCTTCATCATAAACATCATCTTACTGCAATAGTGGAATTATATAAAAAGTGGAGAGTCGGCTTACTTGCCACTCTCCACTTTGCCCACTGTAAATCACAACTAGGATATTTTAAACTTTGAAACTGTGGCCATCAAGTTGTCCGATACATCTTTTGTACTTTTCGCAAGTTTCATTGTGTCATTTGCCTTCTCAAGCACAGCCGACACCTTGCCGCTTATGTCCTGAGTATTTTTTGCAGCATCAGTATTTTCTTCGGTAATCTGTCCTATTACCTTCACCATACTTGTCATTGACATATCCAGTTCTTTTGATGTATTGCTGAATTCATATACTATCTTGTTTACCTTCTGTATATTTGTAAAATAATCCTGGGCGGTTTTTACAAGGGACTTGTAATCTCCTATAACTATAGATCCAATAAATTCTTTAATTTCATTGGAATTGTCAATAAGTTTGTTTACACAATTTACAACAGAATCTGAAACCTTCTTTATATTCACTGCTGCATTTCTCGAATCGTCCGCAAGCTTGCTTATTTCATCCGCCACAACCGAAAAGCTCTTGCCTGCACTGCCTGCCCTGGAAGCTTCAATAGATGCATTAAGTGCAATCAGGTTTGTCTGTTCTGTAATGTCAAGTATACTTTCTGTAAGCTCTCCTATCTTTTGTACCGACTTTGATTCCTCTATGGCAGAGTTCAAATCGGAATCCATTTTTTTAATCATATCACTTGCCTTTTCCTGAGAGTCCACTGCACTTTTCTCAAGCTTTTTAGCCCTTTCACTTATTGAGTTTGTAGTTTCAAGCCCATGTTGTGAACTTTCGGCAATCTTTCCTATGGAATTTTTTATCTCAAGGGAGGATGCATCCATTTCTTCAGTGGCTGAAGCAGTCTCCTGCATACCTGCAGACATTTCCTCAATAGTAATGCCAGACTTTCTCATGTGATCTGTCAATGTGTTTACATCATCAATGGACTCTCCTGCAAGATCATTTAATTTCCTAGACTCTTCAATAATATTTACTACAAGGTTTTTTATGGAATCTTGCATCGATTTCACAGCACGTGATATTGCCCCTATTTCGTCATCCTTCTTTAAATATTCATCAGGAACCTCTCTGGTAAAATCTGCATGTGCAACAACATCAAGATGCTCTGCTATGGCAACAAGCGGTTTTGAAATTACCCTTGAAATATATGCAACTATTAAAAGTACAAGCAAAAATATAATTGCAATTATTATAATGATTCTCTTTATAAGCTGGTTTGCTTTTGAAAGCAGGTCTGCTTTTGGAACCGATATGCAAAGATACCAGTTTGGTGTATCCGGTATTGGCTTGTACATAACAACCTGTTGCTCACCCGTAGGGGTCACAATATTTGTAATTCCAGATTTTTTCATGCTTATATTTTTATAAATTTGATCCGTATTCTTATATCCTTTTTTATCGGCATCTGCAATATTTAGTTTTAAAGTATAATCTTTATTCGGATGGGCTATTATAGTTCCATCCCCGCCTACAATCCATCCGTACCCGGAGGTTCCTATTCTTATATCCTTAGTAATCTTTGACAGCATATCTAAATTTACAACTGCATTTAAAATGCCCACAGTTTTATTATTATCATTTTTAACCGCATTGGAAATAATAAACATTTTTTCTCCACTTGTTTTTGAAACCATCGGTTCACTTATGTACATCGACTTGTTATCTTTCACAATAGCTTTATAAAATTCTCTCTCCGAAACCTGAGAAAGTTTATTTATTGAGTTATATGAATTCCCTTTCAAGTCTACGAAAGATATATCATTAAATCCTTCATTTATTTCGCTGTTTATTTTTTTCGAGTTTTTAATAAAATACTTCTTTATTGAATCCATATTTCCTGATTTGAATAAATCAAGGTGAGTCAAAGACTTCATTTCTCTTGAGTATCCAGTAATTAACTTTCCTACTTCACGAGATCTTGCATCTAAAGCTTGTCCTCCCATGCTTTCTGTTAAAGAGACAAAATTATTTTTTACATTTATGTACGACAGAACTAGTAAAACTATAAATAATATTCCTATTGGCAGTCCAAACATAAGTATCATTTTTTTTCTAATAGATTTCATTTAAAATCCTCCATTATATTACAAATTTTATAAATATACATATTTTACAATAACAGATAAAAGGATATTGCTGGAACTAAAATCCACAAAAGCTGCTGCAAACTTTTAATTTTGCAACAGCTTTCATGTACAATACAATTAACTATAATTTTATAACTCTATTTTGTTACTTCGACATTTGCAAGTTTTTCATAGAACTTTACAATTGCAGAGTGGTCACTCTGTCCTTCGCCCTCCTGGTGAAGGTTTCTAAGTACTTCAAGAACCTGATTTGTAAGGAACAGTGGTGCTCCAACTCCTGCTCCTGTTTCTACTGCATTTGTCAAATCCTTTATGTGAAGGTCTATCTTGAATCCTGGCTTGAAGTTTCTATCAAGTACCATTGGTGCCTTTGCATCAAGTACCGTACTTCCTGCAAGTCCGCCTCTTATTGCATTGTATATAAGCTCCGGTGATACTCCTGCCTTTGTTCCAAGTACAAATGCCTCGGACATTGCTGCTATGTTAAGTGCTACTATTACCTGGTTTGCAAGCTTTGTTACGTTTCCTGCTCCTATTTCTCCGCAAAGAACTGCACTTCCTCCCATCTTAAGAAGAAGTTCTTTGTATTTTTCAAAAGTTTCCTTCTTTCCACCTACCATTATAGACAAGCTTCCGTCTATAGCTTTTGGTTCTCCACCGCTTACCGGTGCATCTATCATGTCTACTCCCTTGTCTGCAAGCTTCTCAGCTACTTCTCTTGAAACAAGAGGTGCAATTGAACTCATGTCTATAAGTACAGAACCTTTCTTTATTCCTTCTGCTACACCGTTTTCTCCAAAAACAACCTGTTTTACCTGCGGCGAATTAGGAAGCATTGTTATTACAACGTCAGCTTTTGATGCGACATCTTTTGCGGAAGTTCCTGCTTCAGATCCAGCTTTTACAATTTCATCTACAGATGATTTATTAATATCAAATACTACAAGATCATATCCTGCCTTTATCAAATTCTTTGCCATTGGCTTTCCCATGATTCCAAGCCCTATAAATCCTATTTTCATACGTTAATCCTCCTGTACTTTTAATTTATATTATAATTATCATACTTTCCTTTATGCCAATCAATATTCATTTGCACAAATATAAGTAATCAACCATATTTTGTTTTTATATATATGCATAAACAAATCTCATGATCAAGTAATTGGAGCTGGATTGAATATTCCAAGTGCATTATACAACCCGTGAATATCTGCATATGTTTTCTTTTTGCCGCTGGCTACATCTATTATCAATTTGAACAATTCCCATCCAACTTCCTCTATTGTCTTTTCTCCGGTGGCTATCCTTCCTGCATCCAAATCTATAAGATCATCCCACTTTTCCTTTAAAGTCGAATTGCTTGAAACTTTTATTACAGGACTTATTCTTAAGTTGTAAGTTGTTCCTCTGCCTGTAGTGAACACCTGAAGTGTCATACCTGATGCAAGTTGCATTGTTCCACAGAAGAAATCACTTGCAGGTGTTGCAGCATAAGTCATTCCTCTCTCTTTGATCATCTCTCCCGGTGAAAGCACATCCACTATACTTGTACTGCCTGACTTTGCAACTGACCCCATTGCCTTGTCAACTACATTTGAAAGTCCTCCTTTTTTATTTCCCGGAGACGGATTAGCATCCCTGTCAACATGTGATTCTTCAAGATATTTATCATACCATTTCATTTCATTTACAAGTTTTTTGAGGACTTTGTCATCTTTTGTCCTTGGTGCAAGAAGATGCACCGCATCCCTTATTTCTGTAACTTCAGAAAACATAACTTTTGCACCGGCCCTTACAAGAAGATCCGCTGCAAATCCTACAGCAGGATTTGACGTTATTCCAGAGAAAGCATCACTTCCACCGCACTGGAGTCCCACTATAAGATCAGATACCGGACATTCTACTCTTGTGCGCGAATTCAATTTTTCAAGTTTTTTTTCAGCCTTTGTCATTATCTCGCTAATCATTTCTTCAAATCCGTTACATTCCTGCAATACTACAAGATCATCATTTTCTATTTTAGGAAACAATATTGTAGGCACAAGTTTCTCACATCCAAGGCAAATCGTCAGAAGCTGACCGCCAAAATTAGGATTTTTGGATAAATTCCTAATTGCCCTTATGGGAATCTCTGCATTATCCCCATGTATAGCCACACCACATCCATACAAGTGATTAAGTGCAACCACATCATCTACATTTTTATATTTCGGAAGAAGTTCACTTCTTATTTTATCTACAGCAACATTTACAACACCTTCCGAACACTGCACTGTAGTTGTAATTCCAAGTATATTCTTTGTACCAACGCTTCCATCAGGATTTTTATATCCCATAAAAGTATATCCACAAAGTGGTTCATAATTGTCGATCATATGTCCACTCTGCAATTCATCAAGGGGATGTGCCTCTGGAAGCCTTACTTTATCCTCGCGAAGCCAACTTCCTTTTTTTAAGTCACATTTTGCATAGCCTATTATTTCACCATATCTTATAACAGGATTATCTTTTGGTATATCCTCAAGTACTACCTTGTTGGCCTGTGGAATATCCGAAAGAAGTTTGAGCCCGTCTGGAAATACCGTGTCTCTTCCAAGTCCCCCTTTGTTTGCTATGATTGCCACATTATCTTTGGGATTGATCTTAACATACAAAGGCACTTTACTTTTATCATTCATAATATAATTTCACTTCCTGTCAATTAGTTTTTATCTTGATTAAATTCCAACAAATTTCCACCATATTGCTGCAAACGACAGAACAATAAAAAGATGAGCTATTGAAACTGCAAGTCCTACAAGCCACCACTCCTTTTGCTTTACATAACCTTCCGAAAAATACACTCCTCCCTGTGCTATACCATAGTGGGTAAGTCCTGAACTGAGAGCTGATATATCAACTAGAAGAAATACCGAAAGCACAGGCGGTGCTCCAATACCAAGCAATATTGTAAGAAAGGCCGAAAACAGCGCTGTAAAATGAACCATGTTGCTTGCAAAAAGATAGTGAAGATAATACATTGAAACACATACTATAACAAGAGCCGGGAACCAGGATACCCCATGTATATGTTGAGTTACTATGCTGCTTATCCATTTTACTATGCCAAGCTTGTTAAGCTGTCCTGCCATCATCATAAATGCACCAAGCCATATTACAAGATTCCATATTTCTTTCTTGCCTGTAAATTCATTCCATGAAACCACACCAGATCCAATAAGTATGACAAGTCCAAGAACACTTACTGTAGTAGCATCAATATTCAGCATGCTTCCAAATATCCACAGGACAACAACAACGAAGAAAACAACTATCATAAACTTTTCAGATTTTTTCATTGGCCCAAGTTTTTCAAGTTTCTCATTCATTAATCTATCAACATGATCAAGTTTTTTTATTTCCGGCGGGCACAAAAAATATATAACAAGCGGAACAATTATAAAATTTAGCAATACAGGAACTATACCAACCATAAGCCATAGTCCAAATGTTATATGTGTTTTTACACCCAGGCTCGCCGCCATGCTTATTGCAAGAAGGTTTACAGCAGAAGATGTAATGAAAAGCGATGAAGAAATAAGATTACTGTGTATCGACACCAGCATGAGAAATGCTCCAGCTCTTTTTTCAGTACCATCTTTTACTTTCGAGCCATAAGCTTCAGACAATGCTCTCGTAATTGGAAGTATAATCCCCGTAGACCTTGAAGTTGCACTTGGAATAAGCATACTCAATATTCCCTCACACAATACAAGAGAATATCCAACTCCTATGGTTCTTTTTCCAATCTTTCTTATAATATTGTACGCCAGTCTTTTCCCAAGACCTGTTTTTGTTATTCCTATGGAAAGACAGTCAGCACATACTATCAGCCATATAAGACTCTCACTATACGATGAAAATGCTTCTTTTATTGTAATTATGTGAGTAAATGACAAAACAAATATTCCTACAAAAGAAGCTAAACCAAGTGACATGGCTCCAAGAGCGCATGCCACTATAATAAAGATAAATACCGCCAACAGATGCCATCCATTTACAGGCACGGAATCTGGTTTAGGGATAAGACAAATCAGTACTCCAAAGAAAATTGCAATTAGTAAAGGCTTTACTTTAAAATTTATCTCACTAAACATGGTTTTTTATTGTCAAACTTCCAATTTGGTATTAAATACTGCATTGCAACTGAATCATCACGAGCACCCAGTGACATTTTATTGTACAATTCATTTGCTTTCATAACATTTTCCATATCTATATCAACTCCAAGACCAGGCTTGTCTGGAATATCTATCATTCCTCCAACTATCTGGAATGGATTCTTTGTAAGATACTGACCATCCTGCCATATCCAGTGAGTATCTATAGCTGTAACTTTTCCAGGTGCTGCAGCCGCAGTCTGGGCATACATTGCAAGGGAAATATCAAAATGGTTATTTGAATGTGAACCCCAAGTTAGTCCCCAGTCCCTACATGTCTGTGCGACACGTACCGAACCTTCCATAGTCCAAAAATGTGGATCGGCAAGTGGAATATCTACAGAATGCATCTGAAGCGAATGTACCATCTGACGCCAATCAGTAGCTATCATGTTAGTAGCTGTTGGAAGTCCAACTTCATTCCTGAATTCCGACATTACCTCACGCCCTGAAAATCCTTCTTCTGCTCCACATGGATCTTCCGCATAAGCAAGTACATCAACAAGCTCCTTTCCAAGCTCAATAGCCTCACATAGCGACCATGCTCCATTAGGATCAAGAGTTATACGTGCATCCGGAAATCTCTTGTGAAGTGCAGTAACCGCTTTTACTTCTTCCTCACCTTTTAAAACTCCGCCTTTAAGCTTGAAATCCTGAAAACCATACTTCTCCTGAGCTGCTTCTGCAAGTCTTACTACAGCTTCGGGTGTAAGGGCTTCTTCTCTCCTTAAACGGAACCAATCATCTTTTGAATCCGATTCATCCATATAAGGAAGCTTTGTTTTATTTTTATCTCCTACATAGAAAAGATAACCCAAAACTTTCACAGACTCCCTTTGCTGTCCTTCTCCAAGAAGCTCGCATGCTGGAACTCCCATGAACTTTCCTACGAGGTCAAGTAATGCCGCTTCTATTGCAGTCATTGCATGTATTGCAATTCTAAGATCAAAAGTCTGAAGTCCCCTTCCAAGACAATCCCTACATGCAAAAGTATCTTTTACTTTCTTAATTATCGATTTATACCTTGATATACTCTGACCAACAACAAGTGGAGTAGAATCTTGTATTGTCTGCCTTATTTTTTCTCCGCCTGGCACTTCTCCTACTCCAACATTTCCACTGCTGTCTTTCAGTATTATTATATTACGTGTGAAAAACGGTCCATGTGCTCCACTTAAATTAAACAACATACTATCACATCCTGCTACAGGTATAACTTTAAGTTCTGTAACAACAGGTGCATTTTTCTGGTTACTCATTTTTTTCCCTCCAAATATTAATTACAGCGACTTTTCTGCGACATATTTAAATAAAAATTTCACATTGTTTATAAATATATTATTATACTTTTAACTATCTCATTCAATATTCAATTGCACAAACATTAATCCTTTACATCAATTCATTTTTATCTATATGACTAAAATGTATATTTTTATCCAGATAAAAATATACAGGTGTGTTTACTTATAGTTTTTTGCTATCACCTGTATATTATTCACTAATTTTATGATCTCTGGGATGGCTAGTAACCTTTTTTTCTGTTTATAATGTTTATCATATCCCCGCCGTTTGTAAATGCATCAAAATTTTTTATACATAGTTCTAAAATATTTTCATATGTCTTTTTCAGATTGTATCCACCTGACACATGCGGTGTAACAACTGCATTTTTTATTTTCCAAATTCTATGATCTTTTGGAAGTGGTTCAGGATCTGTAACATCAAGCGCCGCACCAAAAATCTCTCCACTTTCAAGACAGTCGCACAAAGCGTCGGTATCTATGCAATTTCCCCTGCCTACATTTATTACAACTGCATCTTTTTTCATAAGTTGTATTTTTCTTTTGTCCATGATTTTGTAAGTGGACTTTGTTGATGGAAGACTAAGCACCACAGCATCCGCAGATGGAAGTAACTTTTCAAGTTCTTCAATTAAATGCATTTCATCAAAGTAATCCGGCTTTTCCCTGTTTCTGCGTCTTACACCAATGGTGTATGCTCCAATGGCCTTTGCCTTTCTTGCAAATTCACTTCCTATGCTTCCCGCTCCAACTATTAGTACTTTTGATTTATAAATTGATTTCATGCTGCCTTCATTTCGCCATATTCCTTTATATTGATTATCCCTGTACAAGTTTAGTCTCTTGTACAATTCAAGCATAACCCCCAGTATATATTCCGATATGGCAAGATCATAAGCTCCCGATGCATTTGTAAGTATAGTCTTTTCTTTCAATACATTACATGACAAGTATTTATCAACTCCGGCACTTTCAAGCTGAAGCCATTCCAGGGAAGCCGCCTCTCTGAGCATTTCAGGCGGTGGGTTTCCTATGATTATGTTGGAGTTCTTCACTTCATCAATTCCAACACTTTCCCTGGTTTCATACACAAAATCCGCCGACGGATCAATTTCTTTCATGCGACTTTTTACTTTCTCATCAAAGGGCATAAGTACAAGTACATTTCTTTTCAATAATACACACCTCCAATTTAAATTACTTCCATAAGTCTCATCACATTTTCAACTGTTTTCTCCATATTGATTTTTCCGTCTCGAAGTGCATCCTTCAAACTTGATACACCCTGAACTATGCTGAAAATAGACTTTATACCCAAATTATACAATACCTCTACATCATCGCCAATACTTCCAGCAAAAGCAATTACAGGTTTATTATATTTCTGGGCTACTACTGCAACTCCCATTGGAGTTTTCCCATACTGTGTCTGAAAGTCAATACTTCCTTCACCTGTAAAAACCAAATCAGCATCTTTTACCTTTTCCTCATATCCCGAATATTTCACAACTATATCAATTCCTCTTTCAAGTTTTCCATTCATAAATACCATGAGTCCAGCTCCAAGCCCCCCTGCTGCACCTGCACCAGGTACCTCAGCAACATCTATATTCAGCTGGCTTTTAATCACATCTGCATAATGCCTTAAATTGTCATCGAGTATTTTTATCATTTCTTTTGTTGCACCTTTTTGAGGTCCAAACACATTTGACGCCCCATCATGTCCGCACAATGGATTCGTAACATCACATGCAACTTCAACTTTCACATCCTTTAGTCCTGAATGAAGTCCGCTTAAATCTATAGAATCAATTTTGCCAAGCTCTCCCCCGCCAAATCCAATTTCTTTTCCAAATTTATCTTTAAATTTTGCTCCAAGTGCCTGAATTGCGCCAACTCCACCATCATTTGTGGAGCTTCCTCCTATTCCTATAAGAAGCTTTTTTACTCCTTTATCAAGACAGGCTTTTATAAGCTGACCAGTTCCATAAGTTGTAGTTACGAGTGGATTCCTATCATCTTCCGGAACCAAAGTTATACCACTTGCGCTTGCCATCTCTATTACCGCTGTTTTTCCATCTCCCAAAATTCCATACTCCGCTTCAACTTCATTTCCAAGAGGGGCCGTTACCTTAATCTTATACACCCTGCCACAAGTTGCATCAACAAGCGACTGCATGGTACCTTCTCCTCCATCCGCCATTGGAACTTTTATACAGTTGACATGTTCAGTTACCTTTTTTATTCCTCTCTCCATTGCATCACATGCTTCCTTTGCAGTCATGCTCTCCTTGAATGAATCCGGTGCCAACAAGATATTTAAATTTTTTTTCATATTGAAAATCCCTCCAACGCTGATCTATTATAAACTAATGCGTTTTTTACGCTTGTTATATTATATTTATGTAACTGTGAAATTATATTTTCACTTTTTATATTATGATACTTTTAAATATCTCAAACAATATTCAGTTGCACAAACTTAAATCCAATTCAAAAATGGTTTTTATATATTTGCATAATGCATATATTACAAAAAACATCTGCTATTTACAGATGTTTTTTGAAAATACCATTCTAGTGTACAAATATGTTTAAGATAAGCACTCCAATCAAACCTATTATAGAAAGCAACGTTGTATAACTTGTTCTAGTTTTTATTGCATCGGCTACCGACAATCCAAAATATTCTTTATACATCCAGAATCCAGGATCATTTACATGAGATGCAAATATACTTCCTGTTGTAACTGCAAGTACCATAAGGCTAGGGCTTACACCGGAAGAAGCAGCAAGCGGAGCAACCAGTCCAGCAGCGGCAGTTACAGCTACAGTTGCAGAACCAAGTGATACTCTAAGAAGTACTGCAATAAACCATGCAAGCAATATAGGAGACATATTAAGGTTTTGAGTCATAGAAACTATGGTATTTCCTACCCCTGAATCTACAAGTACCTGTTTAAAAGCTCCGCCTGCACCGATAATCAAAATTATCATTGCTATGGCTTTTGCAGCTTCAGTCATACTCTTTCCTATTTCATCCATCTTCCTATTACATCCGAATCCGAACGTAAATATTGCAACAATTACAGATATCATCAAAGCTATAGGTGCATCTCCAAAGAACTTGACATATTTCAATACTGTAGAGTCCTTAGGAAGAAGAAGCCCGCAAAATTCAGCTGCAGCTATCAAAATTACAGGAACAAGTGCTGTAAAAACACTTTTAGCGAAACTTGGCATTTCTTCATCTTTAAATAACTTACTAGTAGTAAGTCCCTCCGGGATATGTGCTTTTGCATTTTTTATAATGGAACTTTTTGAAAACAAAATTCCTACAATTATAGCACCAGGTATTGCAATTAAAAGTCCCAGCAAAAGAGTCTTTCCTATACTTGCATTAAATGCATTTGCCACAAGCGTAGGACCTGGATGAGGTGGAAGGAAACTATGACATACAGATAGCGAAACAGTTGCAGGAAATCCTATATATATAAGTGGAAATTTAGTTTCTTTAACAACACTGTATATTATAGGTATTAAAAGTATGAATCCTGCTTCATAAAACATTGAAATTCCAACTATAATAGATGTAACAAGCATAGCCCACTGAACTTTCTTCATTCCAAACTTGTTTATGAGTGTTGTGGCTATTCTCTGACCAGCTCCACAGTCTGACATCAGTCTTCCAAGCATAGCACCAAATCCAAGTATCAGTATAAGATCGTTCAACTGTCCTCCTATACCTTTGTACATAGAATCGGTAACATTTGCAAGAGGCATTCCCTCCATAACTCCTACAAACAGTGAAACAAGTATCAAAGATATAAATCCGTTTAATTTGCACAATATCATGAGTATTAAGAGTAACGCTACTCCTATACCAACTATTAATAAAGCCATTAAAACTCCTCCTAAATTATAAAAAATGTTTACATTTTTCACAAACTTTCAAAGTACTTTGTAGTTTTATTATCATATTTTTCGACAACCGTTACAATATTCACGTGCACAAATTTTAATCGTTATCAATAGTATTTTTTCATGTATATGCATAAATATTTTTGTGAGATTAGAAAAGCTTCCTCTACTTAAATCTTCCCGGATTGATAAATTCAATACTATGAATCTTATAGTTGATTTATGTCTATCTTACCATGCAAGGCTTTTTACTGTTAAACCTCCAACCTTTTACAAGATACTTCATGGCCATTGAATCGTCTCTATCCTTATATCCAATTTTGTTATATAATTCATTAGCTTTCATAACTTTATCCATGTCAACTTCCAGTCCAAGTCCGGATTTCCTTGGAAGTTCTATAAGTCCATCGGATATCTTGTAAGGGGTCTTTGTAAGATATTGGCCATCCTGCCATATCCAATGAGTATCCATAGGTGTAATTTCTCCAGGTGCCGCAGCTGCAACCTGCACAAAAATTGCCAAAGATATATCAAAGTGGTTGTTTGAATGAGATCCCCATGTATATCCCCAGTCATTGCATATCTCTGCTGCACGTACTGCACCATTCATAGTCCAAAAATGAGGATCTGCAAGAATTATATCCAGTGAATTCAGTGAAAGAGAATGCCCAAACTGCCTCCAATCCGTTGCTATCATATTAGTTGCAACTCTAATTCCTGTGGCTCTCTTGAATTCAGTCATGATTTCCCTTCCAGAAAAACCTCTTTCAGGACCACACGGATCTTCTGCATAAGTCAAAGCACTCCCTGCATCCTTGCATAATCTTATTGATTCTTCAAGAGACCATGCACCATTTGGATCTATATTTACATTTGCATCAGGGAATTCCTTAGCTAAAGCCTTGATTGTCTCTATCTCTTTTTCACCATCAAAAACTCCGCCTTTTAGTTTAAAGTCACGTACACCATACTTTTCCTTCACAGCATGAGCCTCTTCAACAACATCCTCTATTGTAACCTTTTTATTTCTCCTGATTTTAAACCATTCATCCCTGCTGTCCCCTTCATCTATATACGGTAAATCAGTCTTTTTCTTGTCCTCCACATAAAACAAATATCCAAGCATTCTAACTGCATCTCTCTGCTTTCCATCTCCAAGCAGTGATGCAACAGGCAAATCCATGTATTGTCCAAGCAAATCTAAAAGTGCAGACTCAACTGCAGTTTCAGCATGAACTACAAAGCATAAATTCTTTAAATCAAGTTCCTGAATGCCCTGTCCATTATTTTCATTTTCACACCAAACCATACTTTTTAATTCTCTTATTATATTTCTATAATCTCCTATATGCCTTCCTATAACAGCAGACTTATAATTTTCCAGTGCCTGCCTTATGTGCTCTCCTCCATGTATTTCTCCAAGTCCTACATTACCCGAATTATCATTTATAATTACTATGTTTCTTATAAAAAATGGCGCATGAGCTCCGCTAAGTGTCAATGACATACTGTCATATCCAGCAACCGGAATAACTTTCATATCTGTTATAACAGGTGTACCTTTAGTATTCATAAAAATTTCCTCCAAATTATTTAATATAAAAGCAGACAATAGGAATCAAAATCCTAGTCTGCTCTTTAATACAACTACAGTTATAAATTTAATCTATTTTGTTACCTCAATATTTGCAAGTTTCTCATAGAATTTTACAATTGCAGAGTGGTCGCTCTGTCCTTCACCTTCCTGATGAAGGTTTCTAAGTACTTCAAGAACCTGATTTGTAAGGAACAGTGGTGCTCCAACTCCTGCCCCTGTTTCTACTGCATTTGTCAAATCCTTTATGTGAAGGTCTATCTTGAATCCTGGCTTGAAGTTTCTATCAAGTACCATTGGTGCCTTTGCATCAAGTACCGTACTTCCTGCAAGTCCGCCTCTTATTGCATTGTATATAAGCTCCGGTGATACTCCTGCCTTTGTTCCAAGTACAAATGCCTCGGACATTGCTGCTATATTAAGTGCTACTATTACCTGGTTTGCAAGCTTTGTTACATTTCCTGCTCCCACTTCTCCGCAGAGAACTGCACTTGATCCCATCTTAAGAAGAAGTTCTTTGTATTTTTGAAAAGTTTCCTTCTTTCCACCTACCATTATAGACAAACTTCCGTCTATAGCTTTTGGTTCTCCACCGCTTACCGGTGCATCTATCATATCGACTCCCTTTTCTGCAAGCTTTTCTGCTATTTCTCTTGAAACAAGAGGTGCAATTGAGCTCATGTCTATAAACACGGAGCCCTTCTTTATTCCCTCTGCAACACCATTTTCCCCAAAAACAACCTGTTTTACCTGCGGCGAATTAGGAAGCATTGTTATTACAACGTCAGCTTTTGATGCAACATCTTTTGCAGAAGTTCCTGCCTCTGCCCCAAACTCTACAAGTTCATTGACGGACTGTTTGCTTCTATTATAAACTACAAGATCATATCCTGCCTTTATCAAGTTCTTCGACATTGGTTTTCCCATAATTCCAAGTCCTATAAATCCTATTTTCATGTGTTGATCCTCCTCATAAATATTTAGTTACAATATATCAAGCGGCATTTTTCTACTAGGTTTTGAAAATGAATTTTCAAGTAAATCCAATTCATCTTTTGAAAGTGTAATTGCCCCTGCTCTCGCATTTTCTACAACATGTTCCTTGTGAGACGCCTTTGGAATTGCAATTACATCACCAGACCTCATGCACCATGAAAGAAGTATCTGAACCGGTGTAGCTTTATGGCCTCTAGCCACCTCATTCAATGCCTTGTCATTTAAAATATGTCTTCTGAGCCTTCCTCCCTTTGCTATTGGACAATATGCCATAACCGGCATATTATGTGCCCTCTGCCATGGAAGCAGATCAAATTCAATGCCCCTTGAGCCAAGATGATACAATACCTGATTTACCATGCAGTTTTCACTTCCACTGCATCTGTCTAACTCTTCCATATCAGGGGCATCCAAATTTGATACTCCCCATCTCAAAATCTTCCCCTGCTTTTTCAATTTTTCCATTCCCTCAATTGTCTCCTCAAAAGGCACTCCACCCCTCCAGTGAAGAAGATACATATCAAGATGATCCGTATTTAACCTTCTCAGGCTGTTTTCACAGGAATTGAATATATCTGTAAGTCCTGCATTGTGGGGATAAACTTTCGATACAAGAAATACCCTGTCTCTCACGTCTTTTATTGCATCCCCTATTAAATTTTCCGATTCTCCCTCTCCATACATTTCTGCAGTATCTATAAGAGTCATTCCTAATTCTATTCCAAGCCTTAATGTATCTATTTCATCATTTCTTACAGATGGATTTTCACCCATATACCATGTTCCCTGTCCCAAAGCTGGAACTTCAGTGCCATCTGGAAGAACTACTTTTTTCTTTTCATTTATATCTCTTATTTTTTCAATTTCACTTTCACTTATCAAACTCAAAATATCAATCTCCTTTCAATGAATTTTCTATCCTACATAAATTATTCCCGTTTTCGGAAACTCAATCAATATTAAATTACACAAATGTTAGTGTATATTATGTGCTTATTTTGTATAATTGCATAATGAAATAAGAGTTAATTAGTTTTAAAATTAATCATAGATGAATAAAGCCAAAATAAATCCACATATTTTTTAGGATTCAGATTTGTCAATTTGTATATTTTGTTCAAGCGATAATTTAGAGTATTTCTATGTATGAAAAGTCTGCTGGATACTTTGTTAAGTTCTCCATTTTCCTGTATGAATACATTTAACGTTTCCATCAATTCACCATTTTTATCATTGTTGTGGATCAATTCATAGGAATCTTGAAGTTCTCCCAATTTCCAGGCAGCATTATCCTGTGAAAAAAGCATTTGGTATTTTAAAATATCAAATATATATACATTATTCTTTGGATAATTTTCATCTCCAAAACTAAGTGTTCTCCTTGCAATTTCATACGACTTGTGAATGTCGGTCAGTTTATTATAAACTTTGCCTATCGATATTTTTACACTGTTTCCTGTTTTGGCTTTTATTTTTTTATGAACACTTTCTATCCTCGGCTTGCATGTTATCGTTCTGTAGTTTACATTAGGACATTTGTATATTATGACAATTGTTCTTGAATCAACAGCAGCAGCAAGCGAACCATCAAGATTTGCTTCAAGTATGGCGATTATGTTGTTAAGTATGTCTATATCCTTTTCCCGGGAGATTCTTTTAAAATCAATCTGTACTATAAAGACAACCATGGGATAATTATTTGTCAGCTTAAACTTTTTAGCATATTTTTCCAGAAGCTTAAAGGAACCCTGATTGTTGTTTATAAGTGATACTATCATATCTTCCTTTATCTTGTTGCTCCATTCAAGTTCTCTCATGACATAAGCCTGTTCTATCATCATTTCAGCAGTCATCTTGATTAACTTTCCATATCCTATTACTTCGTCCCTCTTGCCTGTAATACCTATAACTCCAATAATATCACCCTTGAACTCTATTACTATGTTGGTTCCCTCCTGGACTCCATTAAGTTCCGTAGACTGTTTTTCGTCTATGCTGAATTCCGATCTCCTTTTAAGTGCTAAAAGCGCTCCTTCATGGATTGTACCAATCCTATTCTTATTCCCTGATGCTATAATTATCCCTTTTTCATTCATTATATTTACATTTTTATTCACAGCTTTCATGGTCCTATCAACTATTCTCTCTGCAAGCTGCTTACTTAAAACTTCCATTATATACTCCTCCTCATAACATGATAAGACAATAACAACTTTTTTATAATGTGCATATATATGAAAAAATATTGTCAGTTCCAGTCAATATTTGTGCAACTGAACATTGATATAAAAATGTACAAGCATGATAATAAAGGTATAGTAACATGTATTTCAATCGTTTTTATAAATTTAGCATATAATATAATTGCAGTTTTTACGATACATTTTAATTATAATTTTAGGACATATATTTGTCTATAATTAGGAGGATTTAGATATGATAAAGGGAGTTTTTACACCAATAGTAACTGTTTTTGATGAAAATGGAAACTTTGATCAGGAATCAAACAAGCAAATGATTGAAAAACTGATTTCAGATGGTATTTACGGTATATGTGTACTTGGAACTACAGGCGAATTTTTCAACATGACTTTTGAAGAAAAAAAGGAATACATAAAATTCGCATCACAGACTATAAACGGCAGAGTAAAATTGATAGTTGGAGCTGGAAGTCCAAATATCAAAGAAGCTATAGCGCTTGCAAAATGTGCAGAAGAAAATAATGCAGACGCAGTACTCGTACTTCCTCCTTTCTATTTCAAGCTTGATGAAAACCATGTATTTGAATACTTTTCCAGAATAGCCGAAAATACAAATCTGCCAATGATATTATATAACATACCTCAAAATACAAAAATTGAATTATCTGCAGATTTAGTACTTAGATTAGCAAATAAGTATGATAATATAGCTCACGGTGGTGTAAAAGATACCACACCTGCCCTTGGAAATGTAAGAAGATTTGTAGAAAAAGTTAAAAGTGTACATCCTGATTTTGCAGTATTGTCTGGAATAGATGAATATTTAATACCAAATCTCATGATAGGTGGAAACGGTATTGTAGGTACACAGACAAATACACAGGCAAAACTTTTAGTGGAAACATATAAAACCTTCTTAAAAGGCGACTTTAACAAATTGTTAGAGCTTCAGAAAAAAATAAATCACATAATGGATGTACGTGAAATGCCAGGCAGCAACAATATATTGTCTGCAAAAACAGCTGTAAGCATTGCTTTAAATTCAGACTTCAACACATCAATAAGGTATTATGACATAAAAGTCACTGACGATGTGAAAAACAGAATTAAAAAAATTGTTAGTCCGGAATAACCTTCCATGATAATAAAAAATAATTTTGGACCAGAAAACAAGCTTTTTATCAAGCTTGTTTTTCTGATTACACAATTTTCAATTTAAGAAGTAAGTCATGAATCTTTTCAAATAAAATTCCTACAACAAACCATATCGGTATAAAGTCAAGTCTTATAATACCTCTTACAGAATATCTGCACCTCCCATAATTCCAGGGACATCTTCCTGTAAACAATTTAAGCATGCTTCCCGATACGTACTCTACAGCAAAGATAATAACCATATATATGATGCCCCTCAAGAAAAACGGCCATTTTCTAATCTTATCATGTATAGGTTCCATGAAAACCGCCATTCCATATATGGGAAACATCCATATATACGTAAATCCTACAAGTGTAAAATCCCCTTTCAACATTGATCCAAAACCAGTCCAAATTATTTCCATGCACCATCCTATAATCCCATAAAACAAAAATCTAATTTTCATAAAGATAATTTTTGCATAAAAAATCAATTATATACACACCCGCAAATAATTTTCAATTTAATTTTGCCTACAATCGACTACATCCAAATTGCATATTGATATATTGCTTTGATGCTCCTATAATAGATTATACTTGCTTAAGGGGGAATATCTTTGAATTACCTAAAACAACTAATGATCATTTTAATAGCTTATTGTCTCGGTATATTACTTCAGAAATTTCTGAAACTTCCAATACCGGGTACAATCCTGGGACTAATCATATTATTTTTAGGACTTTATTTTAAAATCGTAAAAATCGAAATGGTTGAAGATATTTGCAACATACTTATATCCAACATGGCATTTCTGTTCATTCCAGCAGGTGTCGGCCTAATAACATCCTTTGGCCTTATAAAAAACAACGTAGCTGCATTTTCACTTATAATCATTGTCTCTACACTAGTTGTATGGATAGTTACAGCATATGTTGTAAAACTTTTAAGAAAGGTGTGTTCAAAATGAATGATATTGTATCCTCTCCAGTCTTTGGAATTCTTGCATCTCTGATTGCATATCAAATAGGATACTTTATAAAAGAGAAATTAAAACTGTCAATTTTTAATCCTCTGCTCATAGCAATAGTACTGCTTATAATATTTTTGACAAAGTTCCATATTAAATACAGCAGCTACAACAACGGGGGAGAAATTATATCCTTTTTTCTAGCTCCTGCAACAGTAGCCCTTGCTTTGCCTCTGTATAAAAGATTTTCCTTGTTCAGGAAAAATTTTTTGCCTATACTAATCGGCATTTTATGTGGAGTCATATCAGGTATAATATGTGTAATCCTACTTTCAAGATTATTTGATCTTTCAAGTCAGATAACAAAATCACTGATTCCAAAATCCATAACCACACCAATAGGCATGGCACTTGCAGACCAACTTGGAGGTTCCTCTTCAATCACTGTAGTTGCAATAATAATTACAGGAATATTCGGCTCCATATCCGGTCCAATATTAAATAAGCTGTTCAAAATCAATGACAAGATTGCCATGGGCATAGCTATGGGAAATTCGGCTCATGCCATGGGTGCTGCAAAATCCATGGAAATCGGCAATACGGAAGGTGCAATGAGCAGTTTGTCTATCGCCATTTCTGGAATTGTAACAGTTGTTATAGCTCCTATCCTATGGAATCTTTTTTCAAAGTTTTTCTAACTCATTGTAAATGGAGGTTTTAAAATGAATGATTATGAGCCACGTGGTTTGAACAAACTACTGACTTGTATTGACAGCCTGTTTGTTGACGGAAAAGAACAGAAGTTAAAAGTAAAACTCGCCAGACAAATAAAGGATAATATTTTTACCGACGAGATCATAACAAAACTCAATCAAAATGATTTTTCAGGATTTACATCTGGAGAAGATGCTGACATAACTTCACTCTTCTCAAGTATTTTTCCAATCTTCGTTAAAAAAGACAATTTTATATTCAGACTGTACAAACATAAGATAGAAGTGGATTTATCGGACGAAATGAGCGACAGATACATATATATGTTTTCCGACGGCAGACTTACCTCAGGTATCTTCCAATGTTTTAATATAAGCGACAACGAATATGTTTACGGTGTTAAAAGAATAATTGATGCTGTTCCACTATTCAAAAAATCCATAATTGAAACACTGGAAAACTTTCAAAGCAACGTCAATGGCCGCATGAAAAAAATCAACAGTTCAAACACAAGGAAAACAGCTGAAAAAAACTATAATGAATTGGTAAAATATCTAGGTGAAAAATGCCAAAATAGAAAATATATATAAATTTACTCACAAAATTCCATTTTTCTCGACTATCTTATTACATTATATGCTATAATTGTTTATAATAATATTACTATTATGGTGAAAGGAGAATTTATGGACAAAAAAGTCGAAATGAAAATTCGTGCACTAGAACGAAAAGATTTATTATACATTCATAAATTACATAATACTAGAAATACAATGGCTTTGTGGTTTAGAGAACCTTATGAGTCTGTAGATGAGTTAGAAAATTTATATACAAAACATATTCATGATGATTCAGAAAGAAGATTTGTAATAGATATTAACGGCGAATTTGCAGGAATTATAGAACTTATAACAATTGATTATATCCATAGGAACACAGAAATACAGATTATTATAAGAAAAGACTTTCAAGGAAAATGTCTAGCTCAAAGTGCAATGAAAAAAGGAATTGATTATGCTTTCAATATACTGAATATGTACAAAGTCTATCTATTTGTAGACAGTGAAAACAGTGTTGCCATTCATATTTACAAAAAGCTTGGATTCCAACAAGAAGGTATATTGAGAAAACAATTTTTTGCCAATGGCAAATACCATGACAGTATATTTATGGGAATCTTTAAAAATGAAATTACTGAATAAAAAATTATAAATATCGGCATTATTTTTTGATTTTTCATTGTTAATTTTTTATATTTTCCCTTTAACTTTAAGTAAACAGTTCATCAAAAATACACCCATTTGCTTAATGCAGATGTGTGTATTTTTTCTTTTGTGAAATTATATAAGCCTCATATTTTTGATTTATGTTATTAGTACAATGCCGTCACAACAACTATATTCCCCAATATTGCAGAGCGATCCTCTGCCCCTGGTCAATTTTAGCCCACTGTTCGTCTTCAGTCAGCTCATTGCCGCCGTCGCAGGACGCGAAACCGCACTGATGAGAAAGAAGCAGCCTGTCTTTTGGAATAATCTTGGACGCTTCATCAAGCAGTCTTATAACACGTGCTTCATCATCCAGCGTTCTTGTTTTAGATGACAACAAACCCAAGACAATCTCGGTATCCGGTTTATCCTGAAAAACTTTAAGAGCTTCAAGGGAACCTGCCCGGTCGCTGTCCCATTCGAGGAAAAAGCGATCATATTTCAGCTGTTTCAAAAACAAGTTTGCAATCTTAACATAAGAACCGCCTCCCATATTTCGGGAATCATAGTTGCCGCGGCAGTTGTGCGTCCACATTTTAAGTCCGAGACTGTGACCGAAATCAATCACCGTATTATTAATATCAATAAATTCAGCAGCAAGTGCCTTAACTTCTTCCTGATTGATATTCTCACCCGTATATGGTGAATTTGGATTGTCATCTGCAAAAATCTCCCACAGACAATCATCAAATTGCAGAATATTCCCTCCCGCGGAAACATACTCCTCGACGAATTCTTTATACGCCTTAATAAGCCCCTCTTTTAATTCTTGAGAATTTTTGTATACCGAATCCTTGCCGCCAATGTTATCCGACCAAGATAATTCACCAAAGATATGTGACGGAGATGGAATACATAATTTTGTTTTACGGTCTCCTGCAAAAGTTTTTAGTCTTTTAAAAACTTCAATAAAATGATGGTTTTTTCCACTGAGTTCACCAGTAATTCGCAGACCAATATCTTTTCGCGTTTCATATTTCGAAGTTCCATCCTTGTCACAGAAAAAATAACCGTGTTCAGCAATATAACGTCTTATACCAACAAGCCCCCAGACAAAGTCCAAATGCCACATGGACTTGGAATACTCTCCATCGGTGATGATAGTCAAGCCATGCTGGATTTCTTTTGCAACAACATTTTTCGTTGCCTCGGTCTCCACTGCTTCATACCCTTCAAAATCACCGTAAAAAGGATATGTGATATTGTCGCTATGCTCGATCCTGCGTTTATACGCAAGCAGTGCTTCAGGGCGCAAAAGACTGCCTACTGTCTCGAATTTTTCACTCATTATAAATCCTCCTCTTTATTTAACATACATATGATCCAATGTAGGTTAAATTATATCATGCATGGAGGACTTATTAGTAACACTAAAAAAATATGCGGTGTTATAGCAAACAGCTATACCTCATTTTCAACGTTAACACCATATTCCGCCACAACAGCTTTTAATTCCTCGAGGTACATTGCCGCCTGTCGTGTCAGTTGAATATCTTTATGTGAAATCCATCCGACTTCAATTGAATCATCAACACGTAGCGGTACTGCCATGATATTGTCGCCGTTTAAGTCCTCACTGACAATTCCCGTAGAAATCGTATAACCATTAAGCCCTATCATAAGGTTAAAAATAGTTGCCCTATCGCCAACGTGAATGTCTTTCTTTGCATATTCCGTACTAAGTATTTCTTCTGAAAAATAGAAGGAGTTGTAGTCGCCCTGTTCAAATGACAGACGCGGGTAATCGTCCAAGTCTTTAAGTGTCACATATTTTTTCTTGGCGAGTGGGTTTGCAGCACTTATGAAAACGTGCGGCTTGGCGGTAAACAACGAATGGAATGTGAGATTGTTTTCTCGGAGCAGCTTTTCTATGACCTGACGGTTAAAATTGTTCATGTAAAGTATGCCTAATTCACTGCGGAGATTTTTAACATCTTCAACTATCTCAAAAGTCCTCGCTTCACGCAAAGTATACTCGTACTCTTCTGCATCGGTTTTCTTTACCATGTTTACAAATGCGTTCACAGCAAAGGCATAATGCTGGGTTGATATTGAGCATAACAGCCTAGATGGTTTCTTGTTCAACCAGCGTTGTTCCAAAAGACTTGCCTGTTCAGCAACCTGACGGGCGTAACCCAAAAACTCCGTGCCGTCTTTAGTCAGAGATATGCCTCTTGGAGTGCGGATGAAAAGATCAAGTCCAATTTCCGTTTCCAAATCGCGGATAGCATTTGAAAGGCTTGGTTGGGCAATAAAAAGGCGTTCCGCCGCTTTGTTTATAGATCCGCAATTCACTGTTTCAATAAAATATTTCAGTTGCTGTAATGTCATCAGTTTTACCTCCCCTATAGAGTTTTAATCTTTATGTCAAAAATTAATATATATTTTTTATTTTAAAAAATGCCTTCTGTTATTATAACATATATGATTAGTACAATTTAACTGGTTTTCAGTAACGACAATAAAGCCCCAGCTTTTTATGTCTAGAGCCAAAATCACTACGCTTATTGTGCAATACTGTCATTTCTACGCCTTTATACTTTGCATTTTCTCCAATATCATAGGAAGTTTTTAATTCATCTTGTTTTATATTGGCATATAAACGTTTGGCATTGTTCCCTCTCGTTGCAACTCCAATAATTCCAATAATTATAAATATACCAATAGCACTTAATATTTTATGATGCATAAAACAATTTCTTTGACAGTAAAAAAACAGACATAAAGTCTGTTTTCTTCTTTATTGGGATTTTATACCCTATAACCATTTGTCTGAGTTTTTAACTCAATTCTTCTTTGTTGGGATTTTATACCCTATAATTCTTTGTCCGAGATATTATCTCTATTCTTAGGTAAATTATATCATCATATTTTTAAAAAATCAATACCAAGTCTCAATTCAATTATCTCTTAATAATATTATCCAATATATCTTTTATGCCATCATCTACATACTTTTTATCCAAATTATAAGGTATATCATTTATTGTATCCTTTATTTGCTGTTCAATACGTTCTATTTCATTTTTATCTTCTTTTATATCTTTTCTTAACCTTAATATATCATATGCTAAATTCTTAGCTTTGATAACACATTCTTTCTCATATAAACTTTTTAGTAGTTCAATTTTTTTATCTTGATCAAGATTAAAAATAAGTTCATTTATTCCTAAATATAACAGCATAGATAAAACCTTATCATCCACTTTGGAACTAATTATACTTGTCCCCTCTTTTAGTGCAATAAAACGATTTGCATTTACTGTCCTAATTTGATTAAAGACAGCATATGTATCATTACTTTTTAATGATGTCGGCAAAGATTCTACCTTACCTAGCTTAATTTTATTCACACCAACACCATTTGACTCACTAGTTAAAGGCATAACAATATATGTTTGGTTGTCATTATTCCTTTTTAACACTAAAGCTAAATGTTTACCATTAAATTCACAAAACCGAACTGGATCAAATATTACGTTATAAATATGTCCTATTCTTATACTACTAAATTTCATTTATATCTCCTCAACAGTTAATTTTTAACAGATTTATATTTTTATCATAAAACTAGCTATTTATTTAATCTCCAATTTTCCTTACCATTTTACATTATATCATATTGCCTTCATCCAATTATAAATAACTCTTGCAGTACCTACTGATTTTCATAATTTTTGTTCTTGTGAATAAGGATGGAATGGGAATATATTTCACAAAATTATATCAGCACTATCCAATTTGCTATCAATTATTGACTCCCATACTATTGTTGCAGTTGGTTCAGTATATCCAAATTTGGATTGGGTTTCCTTTATATTGGGATGTTTACTATTACTTGTACGTTGACCACTGCCGCTTATAACAACCGTAAGTATAATCTTTTTATTCTTGTGATGACCTAATAGTATTCTTTAAATCCTAAAGCTTCTGCTACAAATATATATTTGGCATGAGGTACTCTAAGTCTTAAACTTTAAAAACTCTATTTCATTTTATTCAAAAAACACTAAAAGTCCCTGAAACCAAGGACTTTTTATTGTATCAATATTATAAGGTTTTAATGGTGGAGGCGAGGGGAGTCGAACCCCTGTCCGAAAGCAGAAACGCCCTAGCATCTCCGAGTGCAGTCCTTAATTTAAATTTTCCTCCATCAGACGCCTAAGGACAGGCTTCTGAATTCAGTAGCTTCATAAATTCCGTTTCCAGGTCAAAGCTTTCCTGGACTCGGGGCCCCGCTATCGGCGCCAGGCTCCAGATCGCGGGAATTCTGGGCTGACGGCTAGCAGACTACGCTGCTAAAGCTAAATTTTCGTTATTTTTTGCGTTTATATTTAAACCCCATAGTTTTTTAACGCGGGCCCACAGGTTCCCTCGACTCGCTTCCAAGACCCAACTTACCCCCGTCGAAGCCAAAATACGCCCCCATATGAAAACGCAATTGTAAAACGGAAATTGAATCATGCATGAACAAATTATCCAATGCAGTACTTAATTATAGCACCTAACGTGGTGTAAGTCAAAAATAAATTTTTAAAGTTTTATACACAGTCAAATCAAGTGAGCATATTTTATAAGTATATCAATTAACATGGAGGTAATTAATGAATGTATTTTTGACAAACATTCATTTTATATATGTTGTTTTTATAATTATAATAATTACGGCAATGGTACTAAAAAAAGACATATCGCTTATCTGCATGATTGGTATTTTTACTCTTGGAATATTCGCCACATCATCCATATCAAAATCTCTCATAGGTGTTTTCAACAGCCTTGTATATGCCTCAAAGGAACTCATGCCCACAATTTTTATAATTTCAATAATAACTGCAATGAGCAATACTCTCGTTGCATCAGGTGTGAACAGGGAACTTATAAAACCATTTGAAAAAATTGTGAAGACGCCCGGAGTTGCATATTGGGTAATAGGTATTGTCATGATGGTACTATCCTGGCTTTTTTGGCCATCTCCGGCAGTTGCGCTTATAGGTGCACTGTTTTTACCTATGGCTGAACGGGTTGGACTCCCGGCTATAGGAGCCGCAGTAGCAATGAACTTGTTTGGACATGGTATAGCACTTTCAGGAGATTTTGTAATTCAGGCTGCACCGAAGCTCACTGCAGATGCTGCCGGGATACCGGTACATCAGGTGATATCCTCCAGTATACCTCTTGTTGCAATAATGGGAGTCGTGACCACAATAACTGCATTTATAATGCTTAAAGCTGATATGAAAAGTGAAAAACTTGACATGAATTTTAAAATAGACAAAGATAGTGGCGAAAAGCAAACAGGAATAGCATCCGAAAATGCAAGAAAGACGCTGGCCATCTTTGTAATTTTAATATTTCTTTTAGATGTAGTTGTAATGTATTTGTACAAATTTCAGGGTGGAGACGCCACGGCACTTATAGGTGGAACTTCAGTATTCATACTAAGTGTTGTATCCGTAATCTTCTATAGAAAAAAATGCCTTGAAAAGGTTACTGAAAATATGATAGACGGACTTCAGTTCGCATTCAGGATATTTGGAATAGTTATTCCCATAGCTGCATTTTTTTATTTGGGTGATTCTGCTTTTACAGAAATATTTGGAAAAACGCTTCCCGCACATTCTACCGGAATAGTCAACGATCTCGGTGTGGCTCTTTCCAACACCGTTCCCATAAGCAAGGCTCTGGCATCATGTACAATAACTGCCGTTGGAGCAATAACAGGACTTGACGGATCCGGATTTTCCGGAATATCTCTTGTTGGTTCTGTAGCACACATGTTTTCAATACCTCTTGGAGGAGGGATAAGCACTTTGACAGCACTGGGTCAGATAGCTGCAATATATGTAGGAGGAGGAACCATAATCCCATGGGCTGTTATACCTGTAGCGGCAATATGCAAAGTAGACGTGTTCGAACTTACAAGAAGGAATCTGAAGCCAGTTTTACTTGGACTTGCCGTGACAACTGTATTTGCAGTATTTTTGATGTGAAACCAAGAAGACTGTTTGTCCATAATTAGATAAACAGTCTTCTTTTAAACTTATCAACATTGTGGATAAGTTTTAGTATATACAGTTTATAATCTTATGACTTACAAACATCCATTCCTTATTATTCAATAAAAATCTTATAACTGCAATTAAATTTTTCACCTGTTTTTAATGAAACTGTACCTTCCCTGTCTTTAAATTCGCCTGAAAAATCCTCATATTCCGGATGTCCAAACCATGGTTCTACACATAAAAAAGGTGCACCTTTCTCTGGAGCCCACAGACATAAATATGGAAATTCGCCAAAATCAACTGACAATGATTTATTACTGTTCCTGGATTTTATAGAAACCCTGTTTGATTCAAGATTGTCAAACATCAGGAGTCCATCTTTGAATAATTCCTTTGATAATGGCAGTACATCTTCATTATTGAAGAATTTTTTTGTACTTCTTGAAAGATAAACATCTTTATTCACTCCGCGAACAGAAACAGCTTCCTTTTTATCAAATTTCAAATAACAGTCTTCCAAAAGGTCATTTTGTTGAATAGGGCACATGAATGCCGGATGCGAACCAATTGAAAAATATATTTGCTTATCATCTAAATTAGATACAGAGTAAGTTACCTTGACACAGTTTTCCTGAAGAGTATAAGTTGTACATAAAGAAAACTTATACGGATATACCTTTAATGAATCCTCGGAATATTTTAACTCAAAGGTAATAAAGTCATCTCCCTTGTCCAGCAGTTCAAATTCAGAAATTCTAGCCAATCCATGAGCCGGAAGTTCATATGTATTTCCATCAACCCTGTATTTTGAATCCATTACTTTTCCTATTATAGGGAATAAGGTTGGAGCATGATATTTCCAATATTCCGGATTACCATTCCAAAGATATTCAGTCCCGTCTTCTTTACCCGTCAGAGAATGAAGCTCTCCTCCATAAGTAGAAGCAGTTATTTTTAATGTCGAGTTTTCTAAAGAATAAATCATAAAAAATCCTTCCTCCCGTATTAATAATAGTTTAATCCATTAGATTTTCTCTACTATTATCCTGTCACCTAATTCATTAACTACAGATTCTGTTACAAAGCCACTTTCTTTCTCCATTGCATTTGAAGTCCCGCAAGCTGATGCAAACCTCAAGGCCTGTTCAATTGTATATCCTCTCTGGATAGATACTGCCACTCCTGCAACGTAGGCATCTCCTGATCCTACAGGATTAAGCGCTTTTACTTTTGGAACACTTACCTTGTAAAATTCTCCATTGAATCCTGCGACAGAACCACTGGCGCCTAATGATATTATAACAAACTTTATCCCCTGAGATTGAAATCTTTTTATTTCTTCTACTGCATCTTCTGTCGTAACAACTTTTCTTCCTGTTAAAGCCTCTATTTCATCTCTGTTTGGTTTTATAAAATACGGTTTGCCTTTGATTCCTTCTTTTAAAGGTTCTCCACTTGTATCCAGCAAAAATCTCTTTCCCTGCAAGTTAGCCATTTCTATCAACTTTCTGTAAAAGTCCACTGGAACATTTCCTGGTATGCTTCCAGATGCCACAACTATATCGGCATCTGGAAGCATATTTATATATTTATTCAAAAAATCCTGCTGCTCATTCAAACTTACTTCAGGTCCTGGCTCTAGTATTTCAGTTTGCACAAAATCGTCTGAAATAATGGCCAGACATGATCTTGTTTCTCCTTCTATCAATATAAAATCATGTTTTATTTTATATTGATCCAATTTTTCACTAATAAACTCTCCGCTCTTTCCTCCAAGCAAACCTGTGGCCACACATTCTTCATTCAAGATCGTTATCACATTTGCCACATGTATTCCCTTGCCGCCTGGAGTATTTTGAACCTGCCTTGCTCTTGTAACTTTTCCCTTAACCATGTCTTTTACTTCGTATCTTTTATCCAGGGATGCATTAAGATTTAAAACCAATATCATAAATACTTCCTCCTATCAAGGCTTTTAATATCTGTCTGCACTGCCGCAAACTTCAATTTTATGCTGTACTATTTTCTTCATTGCCTTTTTACCCGGAGTCATATATTTTCTCGGATCATTTTCTCTTGGATTTTTATTGAAAAAATCTTTAACGGCATCTGAAAATGGAATTTTCAAATCTGTTGCAACATTTACCTTGCATATTCCAAGTGAAATTGCCTTTTTGACCGATTCATCCGGTACATCCGAAGCTCCATGCAGTACCAGAGGCACACTGACTTTATTTCTAATTTCCTTAAGCCTTCCAAAGTCAAGTTTTGGCTCTCCCTTATACAATCCATGAGCAGTTCCTATAGCAACTGCAAGCGAATCTATTCCTGTCCTTTCTACAAACTCCGCTGCATCTTCCGGATTTGTGTACATTGCACTCTTGGCATCAACCACTATATCATCTTCTCTTCCACCAAGCTTTCCAAGCTCCGCTTCAACCGTTGCATCATATTTGTGTGCATACTCCACAACTTCTTTAACAATTGTAATGTTTTCTTCAAACTCATGCTTTGATGCATCGATCATACACGATCTGAATCCTATGTCAATATCTTTCTTTATTGCCTGTATGTCTTCAAAATGATCCAAATGTATGGCTATTGGAATATCGTATCTTTCTGCCGCCACTTCCGCCATAACCATTACATAATCCGGTCCTGCATATTCTTCTATTGTCGATGGCGTTCCTGCAATGATTACTGAAGATCTCATCTCCATTGCAGTCTCTGCCACGACTTGTAATGTTTCAAGATTATGAATATTGAATGCAGGTACTGCATATCCTTCTCTTTGAGCTTTTAAAAGCATTTCTCTAGTTGATAATAATTTCATTTTCTACCCCCATTTTATAATATATACATTACTTTCATTGAATTTTGGTCTTTACTGAGCATGGTTTCAAATGCACTATATCCATCCTTCAATTTGAATCTATGAGTTATTATCTTGTCCACTTTTATCTTTCCCGATTCCAGATATTCCACTGCAGCTTTCCATTCACTTCCTGGAAACGGTGCCGAGTATGACATCCACGAACCAGTTACATTCAATTCTCCTCTTAAAATATTCTCAAAAGTTTTATGGTCCATTGTCACATCCTTGTGGGCTGTCCCAACATAAACCACACTGCCAAGTTTATTTACAAGGCCCAATACCTGACTTTGTATAAAGCTCACACCTGCTGTTTCAAATACATAATCAGCTTTTCCATTATCATTGAAGTATTTTGCAACATCTGTTTTAAGGGAATTAATAACTTTATAAGCTCCAAGCTCCTTTGCAACAGACAATTTAAAATCATCTATATCTATTACATATATTTTCTCCAAACCTTTAGCTTTCAGGCACTGCATCAGAAAAATTCCTATTGTACCACAGCCATAGACTATAGCTTTCTTGCCTGCAGTTATATTTACTCTTTCAACCCCATGAAGCGCTACTGTTATTGGTTCTATACAAGCCCCCTGCTCGTAGGTTACATTATCTGTAAGCTTTATAAGGTTTCTGGCTGGTACAGCAACATATTCCGCCATGGCCCCCTGTTCTCTCGAACCTATGAAAGAATAACTCTCACACATGGCCGGATGACCTTTTTGGCAGTTTTCACAATGTCCGCAGGGCACTAGAGGCACCGCCGTAACTCTATCTCCAACCTTATAGTCTTTAACTTTTTCTCCAACTTTCACAATATCTCCTGAAAATTCATGTCCTATTACCTGCGGAAAGCTATGAACTCCTCCGTCTCTTGCACGAGGTATGTCCGAACCGCATATTCCACACGCTTTAACACGAACAAGTACTTTGTCTTCCTGAACTTTTGGAATTTCTATATCTTTGTATACAAGTTTTTTCACATCTTCAATCACAAGCGCCTTCATATATCCCATTATGCCGTCATCTCCTGTTCCTTTTCCATTTCCTTCTTCTTGTTTCTATACCAAAAGTAAGTAAATATCAAACAAAATACATATCCTGCTCCAATTGTTATAAATCCCGGCAAATTAGTTACATTGAACACCTGGGTTAATATATATGTAATTGGCGAACCACCCTGATCCAGTGATGCCACCCTGCCAACTCCATTTTTCAGCTGTCCTGCATTCCGTGCCAATATTGTGTGCAGCCCAATTGTCTGATTCGATATCCATATAGTTATAAACATTATTACACTTCCCGATATCAACGTCCTAAATAAATTACCTTTATGAATGCCGACTGCCATTGCTACAAAGAAACCTATAGTCGCCAGGTCACCAAATGGCAATACTTGATTTCCAGGTACAATCATGGCTATCAATATAGTCAGAGGCATAAATATCAATGATGCTGTAACAACTGTAGAATCTCCCAATAATAATGCTGGATCCAATCCAATATAGAAATTTCCTCCACTGAATCTTTTTTGAAGCATTATCTTGGCTGATTCTGAAACCGGAAGCAGTCCTGTCATGATATGCTTTACAACCTGCGGCATAAGAATTATAACCGCTGCCATTTGTATGCCCAATGTTAAAATTCCCTTGACATCATATCCTGCCAATGCTCCAATCAATACTCCAAGAATTCCACCCATTATTGCAGGGTCGCCAACAACTCCAAATTTATTTGCTATCTTATCTGTACTTATGTTTATGTCTTTTATTACAGGTATTTTATTTAGCAGGCAATCTATCGGAACTGCTACTGGTCCAAACCAGGCCGAAGAACCATGAGGTATAGCGATACCTTCAAGCCCAAAATACTCTTCTGTAACAGGTGAGAACCAGTCTCCAAACTTATAACTTAATGTTGCATGCATGATGATACCTACTACTCCAATCCAAAAGCTTCCTGTGGCTATATTGAGCAAAGCACCTGTAAACGCATAATGCCATATGTTCCATATATCAATATTTACGACTCTGGTAAGCCTAAGCAACAACAAAACTATATTGGTAGCTATCGCTATTGGTATTGCAAACAATGCTATCTTGCTTGCCCAAGTCATTGGTGATGATCCCGGCCACCCCACATCAACTACACTCATACTAAGCCCAAAGTTCTTTGCCATAGATGACGCTGCAGGCGCTAGGTTGTCCAACATAAGGCTCATAACCAAACTTATACCCACAAAGCCTATACCTATCGAAATTCCAGACTTTAGTGCCTTTCCCGGTTTCTGGCCAAGGCACAGTGCCACTACAAAAATTACTATTGGAAGCATTACCGATACTCCAAGATTTACGAAAAACTGAATAACATTTAATACTGTTTGCATAATAATTATTCCCCCTTTATTTTAAATAACTTAAAATCTTCTCCTCTACAGCTTCTCTATTTATTCCAGTTAAAAATGCCATGCCGTTTACATATGGAATTCCATCAAATTTCTTTTTCATCCTGGCCGTTGTAACAATTAAGTCTACTCCATCGCATCTGCTTTCTATCTCCGACATCCTTATTTGTATTATTTCTATTTTGACGCCGTTTTTTTCACAAAGATCCTTTATTGCATTTGCCGCTACCGTTGAGGTCGCCACAGCTCCACCGCATGCTACTATTATTTTTTTCATAATTTTTTCCTCCTAAAAATTAATATTTTTAATTGCATATCAAGTTTTTTAATATTAAATTCTTTATTTCAGATTTACTTGGTGCATTTATTAGCTCATCCATTACCTTTTCTTTCTGAAACATTATAAACAAGCTTTGAAGCATTTTTAAATGATCGTTAGGATCCTTTAATGCCAGCATAAATGCCATACTTACATATACATCATCTCCCGTCTCCATATTTGAAAACCGGACTGGATTTTTAAGTTTTAAGATAGATATACCATTCTTCAAAACGTTGTCAGGATTTGCATGTGGTATTGCAATTCCCATGTTTTTCAATTCCAGTCCTGTTGGAAAACTTTCCTCCCTAATTAGCACATCATTTATATATTGTTTTTTAATATATTTATTGTCTAAAAATGTTTTTCCCAAATATTCAATAACTTCTTTATAATCTAAATCTTTTTCTGCTGTATTTATTAATTCATCTCGTATTAAATCGTTTATATCCATATTGACACTCCCTTAAAGTTATCCTATAAAACTATTCATGAACTTATCATAATCCTTATGTTTTATTAACTCCTTCACGCCTCCCTTTTCTACTAAATAATTGAATAACTTCATAAATATAATTTCCCACAATTTAAATTTATCCTTTGATATGCTTATTAAAAATACAACTTGTACATGATGCTCAGCCCACATTATAGCCCTGTCCAAAACTAAAATTGCTATGGAAGACACCTTCATATCATTATCTATGGGATGCGGTACTGCCACCAAATGTCCAAGTTCTGTTGATGACATATCTTCTCTTTCTATAACCGACTGTCTTGTGGCCCCAGTCATAAATCCTTTTTTAATCATTTCACCTGTCAAAAACTGTATTACTTCTTCCTTGGTCTTCAGACCCTTTTTCCTGTAAAAACACTCTTTTCTAAAAAACTCTTCATATTTTAATTCATTGCCATCTTTTTTTCCCATTATAAGATTTTCAATTTTTCTTACTTCACTGTCATTTAAAAGGTTGCTGACTTCTATTATCTTTTCTGACTTTATATTTTTAATAGGCACTGTGGTCAGTATCATATCCACATTATCTACAATTTTCTTATCCATCTCATACAATGAAATTGTTCTAAGCACTTTTATTTTATTTTTAAAGTATTCTTTTATTTTTTCTCTAATTAAAATTGCAGTTCCGATTCCACTTGAACACACTATAATTGCGGTTTTAAAATTAATTTCATTATTTATTCCTTTTCTGCTCAATGCTGCCCCAAAATGTATTGCAATAAATCCAATTTCATTTTCATTTACCTCTATATTTTCTTTTTCCTCTATTACCTTACTTGCTATAACAGCTATTTGAAATGCTAACTGGTAGTTGTTCTTTATAACCTCCAGCATTTCATTTCTGATATTCATATCAAATTTCATTCTGTTTATTGCCGTTTTCAAATGTATCTTTAATCCTTCTATAAGTTGTGTATCATTATTAAAATCAATATTTGCAACTTCATCTATTTTATCTATAATGAGCTTGATTATATGTTCATACTCTTCATCAGTTTCATTATGGTCTATTTCAGAATACTTTTTGCTTGCTATTAAATGCTGTGTAATATAATAAACTTCTATCTCCATCATATCCATATTTAACTCTTTATAAATTTCTTTCATCAATTCATTTACTATTTTATATTCCTTTGTTTTCTCAATCGCACTCATTTGATCTATTGTATACATTATCAAATTTCTATTATTTGACCTTTCAATCATTATGGCAATGTGAATCATCATATTTTTGAAAGCAGCATCTGTGAGCTTGATGGAATACTTTGATATGATCTTGAGCATGATTTTTCTAATTTTATTCAAATCTATCTTTTTAAATATATCCCTGTAAAACTCATTGTCTTCTATATTGTAATTTTCTGTACTATTAAAAATATATTCAGAGATACAATACCGTATTTGAGATTCATTGCCATAAATCATCATTCCTTTTGATTTGTAACTGATTATTTTCAAATCATATTCAGCTAATTTTTTTTCAACTTCTTTAAGATCATTTTTTAGTGTAGACAAACTTACAAACATTTCATCAGCTAAATCCATCTGTGTTATTTGTTCATCATTTAATGCATTAAATAACAATTTGGTTATTATATAAGAACTTCGTTCCTGCGGCACGGAAACCTTTACTTCAAAAAGATGATTAGCTTTCTTGTCATTTACCATAAATTTATCAAATGCTTTTTTATCTCTAATTTCCAACTTATAACCTTTTGACTTATCCGAATTTATTATTCCTATTTTTCCTTTTAACAGATAATTCAAATTTTTTATGTCAGTTCTTACTGTTCTTGAAGATACCCCTGTGAGTCCCGATATTTCCTTTCCAGTTAAAAAATCTTTGCTGTTTAACAATAGCTTTAAAATTTTAACAAGTCTTTTGTTCTGTATATTTACCATTCAAATCCCTCCGGTATGATTAGATTCTATCATTACTTGTATTTTCAACATAGTTAATTTATTTCCTATCAGTTAGGAAATAAATTAACTATATAATGACAATATAAAATGGTGGCTTATCTAAATATAGATAAGCCACCATTCCTGATGTAAATTCTTATATAATTTTGACCATATTTCATGCACAAATAATAAAATCAATGTGCTTTTATTTCAATTAAAGAATCGAAATGTTTTCTGCCTGTGGTCCTTTTTGTCCCTGTGCTATATCATAGGAAACTTTCTGACCTTCTTCAAGTGTTTTGTAACCATCTGAATTTATCTGTGAATAATGTGCGAAAGAATCCTTTCCATCATCTCCTGTAATAAATCCATATCCTTTTTCTCCATTAAACCATTTTACTGTACCTGTCATTATAATAAGTACCTCCTAAATTTTATTTCTTAAATTTTCTGTAATAAATCCATCAAATAAAATTTCCATATTAATGTACATATTATAACTATAAGTACTTTATCTATTGAAACATATTTTCATTTAAATTAATTACGGTTCATTTAAGTTACCTGTTAATTATAACATATATCAATATGTAATTCAAATTTTCCCTTTTGTGTAAAAAAAATAAATCCAATAAGTGTAAATTAACAGTTATTACTTTCCACTGTCACCATAGTTTGAAAGTACTCTGGCACTAGGATCATCTACATTGCAGCCTTCCCACTCCTTGTTAGGCATCCAGAAATCCTTTATCATCTCTGCCTGTCCTGAATAATACTTTTCAAATATTTCTCTATATAGAAGTGACTCTTTCGTAAATGGTTTTACATGATACTCATATTTTGAACATGCTTTTTCAAACTCCTCGTCCGAATAGATTTTCTCCGCATATTCCTTAAGATAATCAACCATTGAATGACCTACTGCATCACTAAACGCTGCTTTTTCACGATATAATATATCATGTGGGAGATATTCTCCTTCAAAAGCATGTCTCAAAAGATATTTTCCTTTGTTGTATTTGTTCATCTTCTTTTCAGGATCAACGGACATAACATATTTAACAAAATCAATATCTCCAAAAGGCACTCTTGCCTCAAGTGAATTTGAACTTATGCATCTGTCTGCACGAAGTACATCATACATGTAAAGCTCTCTAATTCTTTTTTGTGATTCCTTCTGAAATTCTTCTGCATTAGGTGCAAAATCAGTATATTTGTATCCGAAAAGTTCATCCGAAATCTCACCAGTTAAAAGAACCCTTACATCTGAAATTTCGTGTATTTTCTTGCAGAGAAGATACATTCCCATGCTGGCTCTTACTGTAGTTATATCATAAGTTCCAAGAATCTTTATAACTTCATCCAGAGAATCAATTACTTCTTCTTTCGTCATATATACAACTGTATGATCACTATGTATGTAATCTGCTACTTCTTTTGCATATTTGAGGTCTATTGCGTCTTCAGTCATGCCTATTGCAAAAGTCTTTATAGGCTTTGAAGGACTCATCTTTTGTGCAATTGAACATACAAGTGAGCTATCAAGTCCTCCACTTAAAAGGAATCCTACAGGAGCATCTGCATCCATTCTTTTCTCAATACCTGCAACAAGTTTTTCATGTATGTTTTTACATATAGTTTCAACATCATCCGTTCTATAGCTTCCCTGTGTCTCCGCAATATCACAATAACATGTGAATTTTCCGTCTGCATAGTAGTATCCTGGCGGAAAAGCCGTGATTTTATCAGTAAGTCCTACAAGATTTTTTGCCTCACTTGCAAACATTATCTTTCCCGAACCGGAATAACCGTAAAACAGAGGACGTATTCCGATCGGATCTCTTGCTGCAATATAGCTGTCCTTCTCCCCGTCATATATAACTGTTGCAAATTCCGCATCAAGCTTTGAAAACATGTCGAGACCGTATTCGTAATACATTGGAAGAAGTATTTCACAATCACTGTTTGAAATAAACTTATGGCCTTTTTTTATAAGCTCATCCTTTATTTTACGAAATCCGTAAATTTCTCCGTTGCATATAGCCGCATCATTTTTCCTTGTAAAAGGCTGCATTCCACTAAAGCTCAAGTCCATAATTGAAAGTCTCTGAAACCCCAGGATACCTGAAGGAAGCGTAAGAATCTCCATCATATCCGGTCCTCGTGATTCTGTCTTCTGCAGCGCCGCCGCAAATTTTTCATATTTGATATCTGTTCCTGTATAACACATAATTGTACACATTTTGATCAACATTCCTCCTTAAACATAAAAACAGCATCAATTCATCTAAAACAATAGGACGAATTGACGCTTATCCGCGGTGCCACCTAAGTTACCACATAACGATTGGGTCTCTTTCCAGCTACTACTGGTATCCAAATAACGCATGGACTACGATGCACCTACTTTTAACTGAACATTATAAAATGTTCACACAATAATTTCAGTTTACAGCTTCGGAGTGTTATTCAAAAAAACCCTGCCATCCAGTTTTCACTATTCCGGACTCACTTTAGGTGGAATATTTTTTCTACTTGTCTCCATCATAACTTTTATTCGATAAGTTTAATTCTAAACTGTGTACATATCTTTGTCAACACCTTTTTACAGTAAAATCATTCCATTATAATCTTGTGTATCAAAACTGGTCTTTCCCTGCAGGTTCCAATTGAAACGCCTTCGTAAATCATGTTTTTTATCTTTTCAATATGTTCATCATCAGAATACAGCACCATGAGCGTTTCACCCTTTTCAACCCTGTCTCCAACTTTCTTTTTAAGAACTATTCCAACTGCAGGATTTATATTATCCTCTTTATAAGCCCTTCCCGCCCCAAGAAGCATTGCCGCCATTCCAATTTTATCGGCTGTAATGTGTGAAACATATCCGCTTCTTTGTGCAGGAACCAGAATTTTATATTTTGCCTGTGGTAATTTTTCAAAGTTGTCGGCAACTGATGGATCTCCTCCTTGATTTTTTAAAAACTCCTTAAACTTTTCAAGTGCAGCTCCACTATTTATGGAATCAAGAAGATTACCTCTTGCCTCTTTTAGAGTTTTTGCTTTTCCAGCAAGTACAACCATCTGACTTCCAAGAGTCAAAACAAGATCTGTAAGATCCTGCGGTCCTTCTCCCTTTAATGTATCAATTGCTTCTTTCACTTCAAGTGCATTTCCAATTGCAAATCCAAGAGGCTGCGACATGTCTGATATTACTGCCATCGTTTTTCTTCCAACCCTGTTCCCGATTTCAACCATAGTCCTTGCAAGTTTTTCAGCTTCTTCCTCTGTTTTCATAAAAGCTCCAGCACCTGTTTTAACATCAAGCACAATGGCATCCGCACCTGCGGCAATTTTCTTGCTCATTATTGAACTCGCAATAAGTGGAATTGAATTTACAGTTCCCGTAACATCACGAAGTGCATATAATTTTTTATCAGCAGGTGTTAAATTTCCCGTCTGCCCCATTACCGCCAATTTGCTTCTGTTTACAAAATCAATAAACTGCTCTTTTGTAAGTTCAACGTGAAAACCATCTACCGATTCAAGTTTGTCAATAGTTCCACCTGTATGCCCAAGTCCACGTCCGGACATTTTTGCAACCGGTACACCAAGAGAGGCAACCATAGGTGCAAGTACGAGAGTTGTCGTATCTCCAACTCCACCTGTAGAATGTTTATCCACCTTTATGCCTTCAATTTTAGATAGGTCTATAGTCTCCCCTGATTTCACCATTTCCATTGTAAGGTCAGCAATTTCATGATTCGTCATCCCCTGAAAATAAATGGCCATAGCAAGCGCACTTGCCTGATAATCTGGTATTATACCCTCTGTATATCCTTTTATAAAGAATTTAATCTCTTCTGCCTTTAATTCTCCACCGTCACGCTTTCTTTCAATTATATCCACCATTCTCATTTGCATATTTCACCTCACACCAATTCTTTCAAAAAACTCTGGCCATATTTTGGCATTTTTATCCCGAAATTATCTGAAATTGTAGCCCCTATGTCTGAAAAAGTTTTGCGTATTCCAAGACTTTTCACCTGCTCAAGCTTTTTTGAATATACAAGCAGAGGAACAAATTCACGGGTATGGTCTGTTCCCTTGTATGTTGGATCATTCCCATGATCCGCAGTAATTACAAGCAGATCATCTTTCCCAAGTTTTTCAAATACTTCAGCAAGTCTTCCATCAAACTCCTCTATGGCCTTTCCATATCCAAACGGATCACGCCTATGTCCATACATGGCATCAAAATCAACAAGATTCGTAAAACTTATGCCATGAAAGTCTTCATCAAGAATAGATATAAATTTATCCATTCCATCCATATTGGATTTTGTTCTAACAGCCTTTGTAACTCCCTCGCCGTCAAATATGTCTCTGATTTTCCCAATTGCAATAACATCCATTGCCGAATCCTTCAAATAATCCATTACAGTTCTTCCAAAAGGCTTAAGAGCATAATCATGTCTGTTTGAAGTTCTTTCGAATGTATCCCTCGTTTTTCCTACAAAAGGCCTCGCAATTATCCTTCCAAGTTTATACGGTTCATCAAGGGTTATGCTGCGACAATAGGCACATATGCTGTAAAGTTCATCAATCGGTATAACTTCCTCATTTGCAGCTATCTGAAGTACTGAATCCGCAGAAGTGTATACAATAAGTTCTCCTGTTTCAAGTTGTCTTTCCCCAAGTTCTTTTATAATCTCAGTTCCACTTGCAGGCTTGTTGGCTATGACTTTTCTTCCCGAAAAATTCTCAATCTTTTGTATAAGCTCATCTGGAAATCCATCTGGAAAAACTTTAAATGGTTTGTCAATATAAAGCCCCATCATCTCCCAATGTCCGGTCATTGTATCTTTTCCCCTAGATGACTCCTGCATCTTTCCAAAATAGGCCTTGGGGTTTTCCATCTTCTTTACACCTTTTACAGGATATATATTTGACAGTCCCAAAGATTCCATGTTTGGTATATTGAGACCCCCGGTTTTCTCTGCAATATGTGCCAGAGTATTTACCCCAAAATCGCCAAACTCTCCTGAATCCGGTGATTCTCCAATACCAACAGAATCCATGACTATAACATGTATTCTTCTAAACTTCTCCATCCAAACTCCTCCCTGCAGACATCATTGAATTATTAAAAGCCCCAGGCAACAATTCATCCAAGGTTTTCACTATATATTCATCTTTTCCTTTTCCAAGTATTATCTCTGCATCCTTTGAAGCAAATTCTGATATTACCTGTCTGCAAATGCCGCAGGGATAAGTATAATCATTTTCCGCACCCACAATAGCAATTGCCTTTATACTGCGATTTCCCTCGGATACAGCTTTGAATATTGCAGTTCTTTCTGCACAATTCGTCGCACCATATGAAGCATTTTCTATATTACACCCTGTGTAAATCCTGCCATCTTCAGCAAGTACGGCTGCGCCGACGTTAAAATTCGAATAAGGTGTATATGCTTTTTTCCTACCCTCAAAAGCTTTTAAAAGCAGTGCTTTATAATTCATGTAAAATCGCCTCTTTCTATAAATATATTATATAATCCTTTGTGAAGTACTACAACTTATAGTAACATCTCCAATCGTTATAAAACAATAAATCAAATCCTAAAAATGTTTAGAGTGCTTTACAAAATTCTTGACATAATAATACATAAAACTTATAATTATGAACAAATCGATTTAGGGGGCTAAAAATGAATAATTACAATGTATATTTACCAAGTTATAGCATAGGAGACAATGTTTATGAAAAAATTCCTGAAATTTGCGAATCCTATGGCAAAAAAGCTGTAGTAGTTGGGGGCAAAACCGCTATGGCAAAAGCAAAAGAAGCACTATTACGCGGCATAAAAGGATCTAATATAGAAATACTTGATTTCGTATGGTATGGTGGGGATTCTACCTACGAAAATGTTGAAATTCTAAAAAAAAATTCTGTAGTATCAAAAGCCGACATGATCTTTGCAGTAGGCGGTGGACGAAGTCTTGACACCAGCAAAACCATGTGCAATCAAACAGGGCAAGCTATATTTACATTTCCTACTATAGCATCAAACTGTGCACCTGTAACAAAAGTAACAGTAATGTATGATTCAAATCATGTATTTAAGGAGCTGTACTTTCCAAAGAAACCTGCATCCCACTGTTTTATAAATACAAAAATAATAGCTGAAGCACCAAATACTTTTATATGGGCCGGAATAGGCGACGCTCTTTCCAAAGAATACGAGTGCACCTTTTCTTCAAGAGGCGATGAACTTGACCACACAAATCTTTTAGGAGTAGACATAAGTAGGAATTGTGTTGAACCACTCCTAAAGTATGGGAAAAAAGCTTACGAAGATGCAAAACTCCATAAAACATCTTTCGAGCTGGAACACATAATTTTAAACATTATAATAACTACAGGTCTTGTTTCCGTCCTTGTAATGAACGATTACAACAGCTGCCTTGCACATTCCATATACTACGGCTGTACATCAATAGAAAAAGTAGGAGAACATCATCTTCACGGTGAATTGGTATCCTATGGCGTTCTTGTAATGCTTACATGTGACAGACAATTTCAAGAACGCGACAGAGTGTACAAATTCAATAAAAGTATAGGTCTACCTACATGCCTTTCAGACATTGACATTGAAAACAACAATGATGTAGAAAAAATTCTTGATAAGGTAATGGAAACCAATGACATAAAACATGTGCCGTGCGAAATAACACGTGATATGGTGTATGATGCAATAATAGACGTGGAAAAGCTCAAGAAATAAAAAATTTATACGAATCCTTCCTAACAAAACTATTTAGAATAATTTTCTTGTATATGAAAATAAATCATTGTATAATGATTATTGTTATTATGCGAACAATAATCATTATAATAGTTTTTACAGGGAGGATTTTTAATGAAAAAAGTTACTTTGTTTTGTCTTGCTGCAGTTATTGTTTTAAGCGGTTGCTCCGCAGAAAATTCTAAAAGCAGTAAAAAGACTATAAACGATACTTCACAACAAACAAATGAACAGTACATACTTGGTGGTAAAATATCTACAAATGAAGAAGCTGATGTAACTTCAAAAGTATCTGCAAAGGTTGATCAGATATCAGTTGATATTGGATCAAAAGTAAAAGAAGGAGATGTATTAATAAAACTTGATACAAAAGACCTCCAATCACAAGTAGATGAGGCACAAGCCGCAGTAGCTACTGCAAAAGCAAATCTAACGAATGCAAAGAACAGCACACGTCCCGAGCAAATCAATGAAGCCCAGATTTCTCTGAACAATTCATATCAGAATTATGAAACAGCAAATAAAAATTATAACCGGATACAATCACTTGTAAAAGCAGGTGCCTCAACCGAGCAGGAACTTGACTCTTCAAATCAACAATTATCCTCTGCAAAAGCACAATACAACACTGCAAAGGAACAGCTTGCCATGCTCAAAAACGGACCTACAGAATCGAGCATAAACGTATTTCAAGCACAGGTAAACCAAGCTGAAACCGCACTTAAAGCAGCTGAAACTGCTCTTAGTAATTCAGTTATAACTGCTCCAATCTCAGGAAGTGTAAGTGCAAGATCTGTAAATACAGGCGATACTTTAAGCCCCGGCGTTTCCGCAATTTCCATAGTCAACCCTACAAATCTCTTTATAAACGCCTATGCACCCCTTGACGTTGCATCCCAATTGTCTGTTGGACAATCTGTAAACATCAAAGTGTCCGAACTACCGGACAAAAAATTCAATGGGAAAATATCTGTTATAAACTCGCAAGTTAATTCTCAAAGCAGAGATATTCTTGTTAAAGTTACAATCAACAGCAAGGATTCAAAGTTAAAACCTGGAATGTTTTGTGAAATAGCACTGCAAAAATAAAGAAGGAAGGCTTGATAGCATGAAAAACAAGAAAAATGGCTTAATCATTATAATTTTAGCTGCAATTGTGGTATCATTATCCAGTATAGGTTTTTACTATTGGTATCAAAATACATATTATGTTTCAACTGATGATGCTCAAGTTAGTGCCGACTTTGTATCTGTAACTCCACAGATAAGCGGCAAATTGCTTGAACTTAACATAGAAGAGGGTGACAAAGTTGTAAAGAATCAGATACTTGCCCGTCAGGATTCTTCAAGTATTCCTGACTCAAACATAGACCAGTCACTTATAAGATCACCTATAGACGGAATAGTTGTTAAAAAGCAGGGTACAATAGGCGAAATCTGGTCGCCCGGACAAACTCTTGCAACACTTGTAGATCCAAACAAGCTTTATATAACTGCTAATATTGAAGAAACAAAGCTTGGAAGAATACGACTTGGACAAAAAGTTGACATAACAATAGATCAATTCGCCTCTCAAAAATTTACAGGTAAAATAAAATCTATTGGCCAATCAACCCAGTCTGCACTGTCACTTCTTCCATCCTCTACAAGTGGAACATTCACCAAAGTGGTTCAAAGAATACCAGTAAAAATACAACTTGATAAATTCAACAACAAAATACTTCCTGGAACAAATGCAGTTGTAAAGATTCACGTAAAATAAAGAGGTGATTTGAAATGGAACAAAATAAGACTACTTCCATGTACAGCTGGTTATCTCTTATAGTAATAGTAATAGGTACATTTATGTCTATCCTAGACAGCAGCATTGTAAATATTGCTATTCCTAAAATTATGACTGTATTTGGCATATCAATGGATGACTCGAAATGGATACTTACATCCTACACTCTCGCTCTAGGTGCAATCATACCTTTGACCGGATACCTTCAGGATGTATTCGGCTCAAAGAAAATATACATGTTCGCATTAACAGTTTTTACTATAGGTTCAATGCTGTGCGGTTTTTCCTGGAACAATACATCAATGATATCATTTAGAATACTGCAGGCAATCGGCGGTGGAATGATAATGCCTGTTGGGATGTCTATGATTTATCAGGTATTTCCAAAAGAAAGAATAGGTCTTGCACTTGGAATCTGGGGCATAGCTTCAATGGCTGCTCCTGCCATCGGACCTACTCTTGGCGGATATATAATAGAAAAGCTTGATTGGAGACTAATATTCAATTTAAATGTACCTATTGGCATAATAGGTGTAATTCTAGCAGCAATAATTTTAAAGGATACATCTTCAAAAAAATCAAAACCCTTTGACATCATTGGATTTGCATCTTCAACTGTTGGACTCGTAAGTATACTTTACGTACTAGGGGAATGGCCTTCAATTGACTGGTCAAATGCTTTATATCCAATACTGCTTACTCTTGGCTGTCTGTGCATGCTTTTGTTTGTTGTAAATGAACTTACGCACCCTGATCCTCTTTTGGATCTTGGAATATTCAAACTTTTTAACTTTACAGTGAGCCAGGTTATAGTTTGTATTTTAACACTTTCCCTCATGGGTGGAATGTATGTAATGCCTTTATTTTTGCAAAATATCCGCGGTTACACGGCTATACACACCGGTCTTATAATGCTTCCCCCTGCAATAGTCATGGGACTTCTCATGCCAATAAGCGGAATGTTGTTTGACAAGCTGGGCTCGAAACCTATTGTAATACCTGGTCTTGTAATACTTGCAATAAGTTCATATCTCCTTTCAAGTTCAATAAACATGAACTCGTCAAGTGAATTTATAATGCTCATACTATGCATAAGATCAATTGGTATAGGTATTGCAATGATGCCTATAAACACTGAAGGAATGAACTGTGTGCCCCAGGCCCTTATCTCAAAGGCATCTGCAATATCAAGCACTATAAGGCAGGTATGCAGCTCTCTGAGTATAACTATAACCACTGTAATCATACAAAACAAAACCAATTACAATTATTCAAAGTTGTCAGAACAGATAACCATTTACAATAAAGCTTCAAACAACACCATTAGTTCTCTTACAAATGCATATGTTCAATCAGGTTTACCGGCCTCTTCCGCAAAAGCATCCGCACTCGGAAAACTGACCCAGCTTCTGCAAGGGCAATCTACTATAGACGCCATGGCATATGCAATATGTGTAACCGCTGCAGTAGTGATAGCAGCCATATTTCTTTCATTTTTGATAAGGGGCAAGAAAAGAATATCCAAAACTATCAAAGTAGGTGATTAAAACAATATGTGTCCAAAAAAGGATTCATTGGAACAAAACGAAGAGACATATTTAAAGAATGCAGAAAGGATGATATCCGCATTCAAGAGCATACGCAGAAAACTTGACATGAAGTTAAAACAAAATGCAGACGAATTTGGGCTTACAGTTCAGCAGTTTACAGTTATAATCCATCTGTACAATAATCCCGGTATAACATTGAATCAGCTTAGCAAGCACATGATGCTTACAAAAAGTACAGTTTCGGGAATAATAGACAGACTTACAAAACAAAATGTAGTTGTGCGTGAAATACCCGAGCACAACCGCAGGATTGTAAAATTATCTCTTTCCCGCCAATTCAAAGAGGAACATGACATATTGGCCATGAAACACAAGTTCATCTTTGATTTCGTTTCAAACACAATAAAAGATATGGATTCTTCAGATGTTGAAAGGTTTATCCTGTCCCTGGAACATTTTTCATCCATAATAAAGGTCTAAACTTAAAGCCCACGGCTAACTGCCAGGGCTTTATCTTTTTCCTATCTGTATCTTTCCTTCATCTGTCTCTCTATATCACGTTTGGCCGCCTTTTCCATAAGCGAATTTCTCTTATCATAATCCTTCTTGCCTTTTACAACTGCAAGATTGACCTTTACACGTCCTCTCTTCAAATACAGGGACAGCGGAATTATAGTATATCCCTTCTGTGTGGTATAACCAAGAAGTCTGGATATCTCACTTTTATGAAGCAAAAGCTTTCTCGTTCTAAGTGGATCTTTATTATATATGTTTCCCTTCTCGTAGGGGCTTATATGCATATTCCGTACAAAAATTTCTCCATTCAGTATATCAGCATAGCTGTCTTTTAAATTGGCCTTTCCTTCTCTTATTGACTTTACTTCAGTTCCAACAAGTTCAATGCCCGCCTCCATACATTCTTCAATAAAATAATCATGTCTTGCCTTCCTGTTTTCGGCAAGAGTTTTGTTTCCTGTAGATTTTTTAGGCA